>JANLHY010000371.1 GCA_024653795.1 Candidatus Brocadiaceae bacterium
CTCAATCTCATCTTTCCCCTTTTGAAAGAACATGGGGTCACCCATGGTTTGATACAATTGCTGTGATACAATTGCTGGAAGATATTTTATATCTTTACAGCTATCGTGTCAATTTATTAATAATCTTAAAAACTAACAACAAAATCAGGTTGATTCCCTCCTCTAAAATACGTACAATAAACCTAAAATAGAAATATAGTGTAAAGACAATTACAAAAGGAGTATAAGTGATATTCCTGAAATTGCCAAATTAAGCGCGCAGGAAAAAATCCTATCATTGATGAATTTTGAACTGAATGCAGTCGTCATGCCCAACGGCGCCTTGCAGTTGGAGTGGAATGAAGGAGATGTACGGATAACCAAAAGCCAACAATTGCTGCAAAAAGAGATATATAACCGTTTCAAGACAGATTTTAAATCATTCCTCTTATTTTTATGCTTCTCAGACCAATCCATATCCCTCTCGCCATCCCTGGATTATTGGCGGTCGTTTACCGGTGAATTTGCCAGGAAACTTCGCCAAACGCCTGACCTGGAAAATATTCGAGACAGGGCAACCATTCCCTTAGAAAAAGAGGACGTTGATGAAATGTTGTCTCTCGCGCCCTTAATGACCGGGCTGGAGTACCTGAACGCTGAATTTCTCAAACTCCTTTGGTCGATGCTCAATGCGCAATTTCAATATGAAATAAGCATTTACAAGGGAAAGGTGGAAGATTTTATCCATACCTACAGCCCCGACGTACACTTGGTGGGACGCATATATTTTCATCTCGTAGAAAACAAAAGGCAGGACTACCCTTTTGCTTTCATTGCCACCTATTCAACACAAATAGACAAACAGGGCAAGTCAAAACACCTGCCTCTAAAACACGCGTTAACTGAGTATGGCAAGGACAGAGGCAAACTGCTGGAGCTTCTTTCCACCGTTCACCTCGCCGCAAAAGAAAGTGCGCATATCTCAGGTCTCCTTGAATCTGGCGAACTGTTTCATCCATTGGCATGGGACGAGAAGGAGGCATACCGTTTCCTGAAGGAAATCCCCATTTATGAAAAATACGGCATTTTATGCCGGATTCCCAACTGGTGGAAACCAGCGTCCTCCCCGTTTAAGGTAAATATTCAGTTAGGCGGTAAGGGAGAGTCTCTTGTCGGAATGGACGCCGTGCTGGATTTTCACGTTGGCCTGTTTCTGGACGATGTGCCTATTACCGATGAGGAAGCAAGGCGGTTGCTGGAGGAAACGGACGGACTCTCATACATCAAGGGCAAATGGATTGCCGTTGACGCTAAGAAATTGAAACAAACACTTGATGCCTATGAAAACGCCCGTAAATTGATGGAAGATAAGAATCTTAGTTTGCGCGACGCCCTGCGGCTTCAATTGTACTCAAACAATATGCTGGGTTTGCCCGGGGATGACGACAGCATCGAGGTGTCAAACGGAGAATGGCTGGAACAAGTCATGGAGAAACTGGCGAACCAGGATTTGATTCCACCGTCACGTGTGGATAATAACTTTAAGGCGCATCTCAGGCCCTATCAGGAAAAAGGGGTAAATTGGCTTTGTTTCCTGGATTCCTTGCGTTTCGGGGCATGTCTGGCGGACGATATGGGGCTTGGCAAGACGATACAAATATTAGCCTTTTTACATATCCTGAAAAATAAAAAACAGAAAAACGCCAGCCTGCTGATAATTCCCGCCTCTCTCATTTCGAACTGGAGTAGTGAAATAAGCCGTTTTGCTCCCGATATGAACTATTTTATCGCCCATCCCGAGGCACACCTCGATAAAAAGGTTGCCGAAAAAGACGAAGCATCGTTGAATAAGCTTGACCTTGTAATCACGACGTACGCACTCGTTCAAAAATATGAATGGCTGAAAACGTATTCCTGGAATTACGTGATACTGGATGAAGCCCAGGCAATAAAAAATCCGGGCACACAACAGACCAGGAGCGTAAAAATCCTGAATTCCCAAAACAGGATCATTATGACGGGAACTCCCATTGAAAACAGGTTGTCCGATTTATGGTCACTCTTTGATTTCCTCAATCCGGGACTGCTTGGAACTGCGAAAGAATTTGGGGCATTTGCAAGCAACGTGAAGAAGACCCATAATGGTTATTCCCGGCTGAAGAAGATAATCAGCCCCTATATTTTACGAAGATTGAAGACCGACAGATCCGTCATTTCAGATTTGCCGGAGAAGGTCGAAATGCACTCGTATGCCGGTTTAAGCAAGAAGCAGATAGTCTTGTATCAAAATACCGTTCATGAATTAACCAAAAGGCTTGAAACCGTAGAAGGAGTGCAGCGCAGGGGGATCATATTAACGTCGTTAATGAAATTCAAGCAGCTTTGCAACCACCCCGACCAGTTTCTTGGAACGGGCGGATATGAGGAGGCCGACAGCGGGAAGTTTTTACGGTTACGCGAAATTTGTGAAACGATCCACGAAAAACGGGAGAAGGTATTGGTCTTCACCCAGTTTAAGGAGATAACCGGGCCTTTGCACGCATTTTTAAAAACGATATTCGAACGCGACGGACTGGTACTGCACGGCAGCACCGCCGTTGGAATGAGGAAAATAATTGTGGAACAATTTCAGGGCAGTGAGTATATTCCTTACATGGTACTATCACTAAAAGCGGGGGGAGTTGGACTGAATCTGACGGAGGCGAATCACGTGATTCATTTTGACAGATGGTGGAATCCCGCAGTTGAGAACCAGGCGACAGACAGGGCATTTCGCATCGGACAGAAGAAAAACGTTATCGTGCATAAATTCATAACGAAGGGAACCATAGAGGAAAAAATCAATGATATGCTGCGCGAGAAGACAAAATTGACGGCAGACGTTATACAAGTCACCGGCGAGGCGATGATCACAGAAATGGATAATAAAGAGCTGGTGGACCTTTTGAAATTAACCTTGTGACGGAGGGAGGTAATTATGAGTTTCTGGGGATTCCCAAGATACGTTTCCGTGGGAGAAAAACAGCAGCGAGCAAAAAAGAAATTAGAGCAGTTAATGAAGAAAAACAAGGATATCAAACCCGTGATAATAGAAGGCGCAACCCTTGCAAAAACATGGTGGGGGAAGGCATGGAATCGAAATCTTGAGGCATACGCGGATTACAGCAACCGCATAGGGCGGGGGAGGAGCTACGTGCGTTGCGGATCCGTGCTGGATCTCCAGATACAGGAGGGAAACATCAAGGCGCTGGTGCAGGGTTCCGATTCGGACCCCTATTCCATCGTAATAAAAATAAAGTCCCTCGAAAAAACCATTTGGGAAGAGATCAAGTATTTTTGCGCGGGCAAACTCGATTCGTTGCAAGAACTGTTGATGGGGAAATTTCCGGAGGCATTAAGTGAAATATTTACCGCTCACGGAAAGGGGCTATTTCCTTCTCCGAAAGAGATAGATTTTGACTGTAGCTGCCCCGATTGGGCAAGTATGTGCAAACACGTTGCGGCAACCCTTTATGGAATCGGCGCAAGGCTGGATCACGACCCGAATTTATTCTTTCTGCTCAGGAAGATTGAAATTGGCGATTTAATATCGGAAACTATTAGAGACAAAACGGAAGAATTACTGACACGGGCAAAGAGAAAGAGTTTGCGAATTATTGAAGACCAGGATTTATCATCAGTTTTTGGCATCGAGCTGGATAGCGCGCCTGGTTTTGGAAAGAAAATCGATGTCATAGTTGCAAATAAAGCCGAAGCTCAAAAAAAGGTAAAAGCTGCCGCTAAAACAGGAAAAAACCCCGCAAAAAAGCCGGCACATGAAGCTGAAAAGCTGGCGGCAAGGAAAACAACAAAGAAAACAAAGAAGGGCGCTACAAAGAAAACTGCAAAAGGAAAAGCAACTAAAAAACCAACCAAAAAGCCGGCTAAAAAGACCAAAAAAATCCCTGAGGGTGACATAAGAAATGAAGCCCATACCTTATAGACATAGACCCAAGGGCTTAACTATTCTCTATAGAAAATCTCAAACTGCAATGGAAAAGCGTCAGGAAAAAATATGTAGCAGTGGTTCATGGAATATTAACTGAAAAAATCAGCCGACGCGCTTTTTGCGGTCAGATGGATTGCCTTTTTGGTAGGTTGGGTGAAGCGGAGCGCACCCAACAAATCATGGAAATGATGGGTTCGCTTTGCTTAACCCATTCTACTTGACTGACTTTAATAAGGATTTGACCTCTCTAACCCCTCAGATTAAAGGCCCCTATGCACCCTCGAAATATGGAAACTCATTAAGTTTGCGATGGCAAGTAATTTTATCTTTATTCTATAATTGTCGGCATGGTATCGTATGACATAGCGGATGTCAAGCCAAAATCGGCAGAATTCCATTGAATACCTGAAGATATTTTCAATATAATAACAATCATTTTAAACCACAGAGACCTTAGAGTTGATTGAGTTTACCTGGTTATAGGATTTGTTGAGTTAACCCGACAAAGCCTCACAACCCAACAGACACAAGATACCTAAAACCAGTCTTTCAGACTATACTTTCTCTGCACTCTCGGCGTCCTCTGCGGTGAACTAACGTTTCTTAAAATAGTATCACAGGTTAAAAAAATTGAATAAACATTTAAATCTAATCTTTCTGGCAACTGAAAATTTATTACGACATAAGACAAAGACCATTGTCGTCTGCCTTTGTATTATTGCCATCCTCTCACCCTTTATTACCGCTATTGCCATTTCGGAAGGCATACGGGCGCAATCCCTCATTTCAGTGAAGGAAGGGGCAGACCTCTACCTTACATTTGATGAATTTGGCAGGAATGCTGCTATTCCCCTAAAATATCTGGATGAGATTAAAAAGATATTTGGGGTAACAAAGGCAATACCGCGCATTATCGGACGGGCTTTTGTGCAAAATAAACTTGCAGTCATCGTTGGTGTCAATAAAGAAGACCTGCCAGAGTCCATCTCCTGTATTTCGGGCAGAATATTTGAAAATCCAAACGATGTTGTTGTGGGCCATGAACTGGCAGAGCATTTTCACTTAAGAACCGGTGACCAGTTCAGCATGCGTGGGCAACAGCGCAAGACCTTTACCGTAGTAGGATTCTTTTCTTCAGCATCTAGCATCTGGGGGTCTTCAATGATACTCATGTCCTTCAAGGATGCTGGGGAACTGTTCGGCAAGCTGGATGTTGCTACAGACATACAAATCCACACCCTGCCTGGACACAACTCAGAGATTGCGACCGACCTGTATGATATTTTTCAAAATGAGCCTTACAGACTGCAAGACAAACACATGGTCGAATTGTATTTTAAAAAGGGATTCATGCTCAAGGAAGGTATTTTTAGCGCATTATATCTCGTAGCCTTGTCCCTGGGCGTGCCTGCAATCCTGGTAGCCTCCGGTTTCGGACTATCTGAGCGGAAAAAGGAAATCGGTATTATGAAGGCCACGGGATGGAATACCCTGGAAGTGTTAGAAGTGATTTCCTTTGAGCAATTACTCATCAGTATGCTAGGCGCTACCATTGCTATACTATTATCCATTTTATGGGTTAAGGGTTTTAATGGCGTATTCATTGCACAATTTTTTGTTGCCGAAATAACGATGTTACCGAAATTCACGTTACCTGCAAGGTTTCTGCCTTTACCGTGTATGCTCAGTTTTTTCTTTGCCTTTATATTAACCATGGTAGGAAGCGTCTATTCTTCATGGAGGGCGTCAACCGAGTCACCGGTTGTATCAATGAAATAAGGAATCTGCTTAATAAAACCACCCCTCTATCCCCTCCTTCGCAAGGAGGGGATGAAGGGAAGGTAAAGAAATAACCTGCTCCTAATTTCCGGGGACAAAGGGGAGTAGAATTATCATTTTTGTAACAGTTTAGTTTTTTGAAAAACTCCAGTAATAACGTAGTTATCATGCACTGTAGCGGCAATTCAGGAATTGCCGCTACATACTACCACAAAGGCATTTTCAACTATTGATGTTTTTCAAAGAACTAAACTGTTACCCATTTTTCTATTCCCCTCATTGCGAAGGAAGGGACTGGGATGGTTGTAAAATTTAATAGTATCTTCTAGGAATCCCCCTCACCCCAACCCTCTCCCACAAGGGGCGGGGGAACTTTCCCTCCATTGATGGGAGGGATCAAGGGAGGGTAATACATTCTTTGTGTACCAAGGGTTCATGAGAGTTTCGTTTGATATTGCGTAACTATGAAATCAATTATAAGAACAGAAGGACTTTGTAAATCGTACCACTGCCATACCCGCCATGAAGTGTGTGCCATACAGGACATCAGCTTACATATTCCAAAGAATAGCTTTGTGGTATTGCACGGGCCGTCTGGCTCAGGGAAAACCACCCTGCTGAATATTCTCGGCACCCTGGACAGACCCACAAACGGTAAGGTATTCATGAACGGCGAAGATATCACCTCGTTTTCGGACATCGCCCTTTCACGATTACGTCGTGAAAAGATCGGTTTTATCTTTCAGGACTTTCACCTTATCCCAAGGCTCACGAGTTGGGAGAATGTCTCTTATCCACTCATTCCTCTGGGAATTAGTCACAAAGAACGTCTTGAAAAGGCAAAGGTACTTTTGGAAAAGATGGAACTCGGCGACAGGTTAGACCATAGCCCAGAAGAACTCAGTGGCGGTCAGCAGCAGCGGGTAGCCATTGCACGGGCGCTGGTAAATAACCCAGAGATTATTATTGCAGACGAACCCACTTCCAATATTGATGATGAAACCAGAGAGCGTGTGCTGGAACTTTTACAAGAGCTAAAGTCCGGCGGTACAACCATCCTTGTTGCTACCCATGATACTTCGTTTGAAAAGATTGCTGACGTGTTGTTTAAAATGAAAAATGGTAGAATTGTGTAAATAGCATCAAAAACAAAGGGTATGTCTCCCACGAAGAAGTATGAAGGTATGGGATATTGTATTTTCGAAATGAGAGATGGCATGGCCGTCTGTGCCAGGGTAAACTTTTACAGAAATGGATGAAATTCAATAAAGACTATGCCACAAACAAAACATTTCAGTAATTTGGTAGTATTATTTTTTGCTGTTGTATTCTTATCTTTAACACTTACCGGTTGTGGAAGGAAAGAAAAACGGTTGCTTTTTCATGCAGGCGCCGGACAGCGTTCTTCACTTGATGAAATTGCACAAGTATTCCAGCAGCGTTATCCTGATGTTAAAGTTGACTTTTCTTACAAAGGTTCGGGATATTTTTTGGCAGATGCGACACTTTCCCAGGAAGGCGACCTGTATATGCCCGGCGAAGAGTATTACCTTTTGCAGGCAGTAGACCGCGGGTTTATCACTGATTATAACCCAAAAACAGATATTCCGGCATATTTTGTTCCTGTAATTATTACTCCTAAAGGTAATCCTAAAAACGTCCGCTCGGTTCTTGATTTTGCAAAACCAGGTATCCGCGTAGGTTTGGGTGATCCTAAAGCATGCGCTATCGGTATCTGGCATGAAAACATTTTCCAAAAAGCAGGTATCCTGGAAAAGGTAAAGAAGAATACTACTATGGATGCTAAATGTATCCCAGAACTGGGTAATGCCTGTCAGTTGAAAGCTATTGATGCTACGATTGTCTGGGCAACTACCGCTGTGCTTTATCTAAAAGATATTGAAATAATACCTATGGAGCCGGAATACCGTGGGTTAATCAGTTTACCTGTAGCAGTATTAAAGTTTTCTCAATATCCAGAAGAAGCTAAAAAACTAAAAGAGTTTATTCTTTCTGATGAAGGAAAAGACATATTTCACAAGCATGCTTATTGTATTGACCCAACTAAAATTGATGAAGATATGAAATGGTTGGTGGAAGCGTGCAAGGCGAGTAAAGACACATCTATTTCTGTTTCTGAACAAACAGTCGGACACCTGGTAAAAGAAGTAAAACGTAGTCGTGAAACAAAAAGGTAATGTATCGTGATAAAATATAGTCAGTTTAAACAAATATCATGGGTTATGTTTTTTTCTGCATTTGTAGTTATTATTCTGGCAGGAATAGGTTTCCTTTTAACCACAAATGTTTTATTTCTGGGATTAAGCGACTTCATGTATTATTTACAAAAATCGCGCACTTGGATAAATATTGCTACTACTATCTGGACAGCTTCAATCGCCACGGTATTATCTATGTTTGTCGGCATACCGGTAGGTTATATGCTTGCCCGATACAAGTTTCCTTGTCAAAAATTTATGGAGACTCTAATCGATTTACCGGTAATGGTACCTCCAGCAGCAGTGGGAATATTTTTGCTTGGATTATTTAAAACCTTTCCTTTGTCCAGCGCGACAAGTATTTTGGGAATAAAAGTAGACCATGCTTTATCCGGAGTAATTGTTGCTCAATTTACCGTGACTGTGTCTTTTTGTATTCGCTTAACAATGGCATCCTTTAAAACAGTCAGTCCCAGGTATGAATACGTAGGCCGAAGCTTAGGAGCTTCTTTACCATATGCATTTTTCAAAATAAGTTTACCGCTGGCTAAAAACAGTCTTATCGTTGCTTTAATTATCGTATGGGCTCGGGCATGTGCAGAATGGGAATCATTAATGCTTTTCGTTGGCGGAATTCAAGGCAGGACAGATGTAATGCCTTTTGCCGTATATCTTGATTTTGTTGGAGGTAAGTTGGGGTGGGCGCTTACAACAAGTATGTTCTGTGTATTAATTGCCATAGTAAGTATGTATGCTGTACATCGAATCGGAGGCAAAGCACATGTCCGGTAGCAGGCGGTTTGTGTATGTATTATATGCTATAACTATTTTATTCATATTAAGTGTCTGTTGGCTGTTTTTGAGTAATATCGGATACACAGATACACGATCTATTGTAGAATTGTTTAGCAGACCATGGTTCTGGAAATCAGTTAAACTGAGTCTGTTAACATCATGTGTTACTACAATAATAGCTATAGTAGTGGGTATCCCGGCGAGTTATGCCCTTTCCAGGTTTAACATTCCCGGAAAAACAATTATTGAAATACTTTTTGCATCGGTTATTGTATTACCCGCATCAACAATTGGTTTATGCCTGATGGTAGCATTTCAGTATGAACCAATATTAAAAATTCAACAAGCATTAGGAATTCGTATAGTTCACAGCATGCCCAGTATTATTATTGCTCAGTTAGTACTTGCACTTGCCTTCGGGATTAAGGCATGGCGGGCTGCTTTTGATGAGGTAAATCCGAGATATGAACATGTAGCACGCTCTTTAGGAAGCTCTCGCATGCGTACTTTCTGGAAAGTCACTCTGCCCTCGGCTAAAGTGGGAATTTTTGCGGGTATAGTCCTGGCATGGACACGGGCAATGGCAGAATTTGGCGCAGTATTACTTTTTTCCAGCACTTTTCGAAACCGCCATGAGGCTCAATTTTCTAATATAACAAAGTTTCTGGGAATAGACCGCGCGGATATACTTCCTGTGGGAATGTGGATGGAAATAGAAGGCGGTAATATTGAACAAGGTATTGCTATCGGTTTTGTTCTTGTGATAATTACTTTATTGTCCGTCTATGCGCTTAATAAAATAAGCGGAAAAGGATCTCAAGCCAACAAAGTATGATTAGAGTAAAGAATTTACGTATATCATTAAGTAGTTTTGTAATGAAGAATATCAATTTAGAAATAAATACCGGTGAATATTTTATACTGATTGGTCCAACGGGCTGTTGGAAAACAGTTCTCATAGAAACCTTAGTTGGTATCAGAAAACCAGATTCCGGAGAAATATGGATAAACAACCAAAATGTGACTTCTCTATTTCCGGAAGAACGGAATGTTGGTTATCTTCCTCAGGATTTTGCTCTTTTTCCAAATATGACAGTAGCAGAAAACATAGCCTTTGGTCTGAAGGCACGAAGAAAAGAGAAAAAATATATACAGTCAGTGATAAACAGACTTGCTGATTCACTGAATATATCTCATTTATTATTGAGATATACCCAGGGACTCAGTGGCGGTGAAAAGCAACGAGTAGCTCTTGCCCGAGCATTGGCTACAGAACCAGAAGTAGTTTTTCTTGACGAACCTTTAAGTTCGGTGGATGAAAATAGCAGGGAAATATTGTGTAATGAATTAAAAGAAATACACAGCAGATTTAAGACAACTTTTATACATGTTTCACATAGCTTTGAAGAAGTATCGGAAATGGCCGATAGAATAGCTGTTATTAATAGGGGAGCGGTTGAGCAAGTTGATACTGTTGAAAATATTATTTATCATCCTGTAAACAGATTTGTAGCTCAATTTACAAGAACAAAAAATATTTTTAAAGGCACTATAAAGGGGAATGAAATTTTTATCAATGAAAATATAAGGTTAAAAACAAAATATAAAACCACGGGTAATGTTTTAATTACTATTAGACAGGAAGTTATAAAAATATTGGAAGAATTAAAAGAAGGATATGATAATGTTTTTACAGGTAAAATTGTTAATCTTAAAAATAGGAATAATATAATATCAATAGTTATTGATATTGGAATACCAATAACTCTATATACCATGGATTATGAGTTAGTGGAGCGTATTAAGTCTAAGAGTATTGTTTATATTCGGATTCCAATAGAGTCAATTAATGTTATTAATGTATGAAAATAATTATGAAGAAACCAGGCAGGCTGTGGCACTGGGGAAAGATTCTGTTTGAAAAGTGGTGGCTATGGAAGTGGTTTTAAAAGAAATAGTAATTCACGTATCTCATTTAACAAAGTTTTATGGGAGGCTTCTCGCCCTTGACCATATTGACTTCGACGTTAAAGAAGGCGAAATATTTGGTTTTCTAGGCCCCAATGGTGCAGGAAAGACCACAACGATCAGGCTGCTTACCGGTCTATCCAGGCCCACAGACGGAAATGCTTCCATTCTGGGCTTTGATATAAATACAGAAATAACAGAAGTTAAGAAACGTGTTGGGGTTGTTCCTGAATTTTCTAATCTTTACGATGAATTGTCTGCCCTTGATAACCTGCTATTCGTGGCGCAGCTTTATGGTGTTCCACGCATACAGCGTAGAAAGAAAGCAGAGGGCTTGCTAAAAACCTTTGGACTTTTTGAGCGGAAAGACAGCCCTTTTCGCACATTTTCCCATGGTATGAAGCGGGCTTTAACAATTGCTGCTGCCCTGATCCATGATCCAAAAATTGTCTTCCTTGACGAACCTACCGTTGGTTTAGATGTGGTGGCGGCTCGCTCTTTGCGAAATTTAATCGGCAACCTCCGTCAGCAAGGAGTAACCCTCTTTATTACGACCCACTATTTGGAAGAAGCGGACATTTTATGTGACCGTATTGCTATATTAGTCAAGGGACGGATCGTCAAAATTGATACACCAAAAGCCCTGAAGGCTGCCACTGAAGAAGAATCTGTAATTGAATTCTCTTTTGCAGAATTGTCTTCCACATTGATACACGACATATCCGACAAGCTTCCTGAAGCGAAACTTGTGGTAATTGACCATAATAAAGTGCGAATTCACGGTGGGATGCCCGGCAAGATATATGATAATGTATGCCAGCTTATCAGGGAGAAAGGTATTGAAATACAATCCGTCAATAGTATCAGACCAACCCTTGAAGATGCCTTCATTAAAATTACAGGTTTAACCCGACTTTCGCAATTCGAGGCGAAAAACGGTTATTTTTAGGCATGAAACGCCCTGAAACCCTTGATTTTAAAGGAGTGAATTTCCAAAAAG
>JANLHY010000381.1 GCA_024653795.1 Candidatus Brocadiaceae bacterium
GAATGGTATTACGAACAGCATCTTGTTTGGGTCTATTGGAGCTACCTTTCTCACCTTTATAGGTTTCTTTCTGGGCTACCTTTCTGAAAATATTCGATCCAGATGGAAAAGCAGTGCGGCAATATTTATTTGGTTATTCTTTGCCGTGCCTGCAACCGTAATTGGCGTGGGGCTCATCAAATTGTGTAATAGACCAGAAGGGATATTTCAATTCATTTATGGTTCTTTATGGATTGTGATTATCGGATATGTAGCAAGGTTTTTACCGTTATCCAGCCGTATCATGGCGAATTATCTCAAGCAAATCCCACATTCCATGGAGGAGGCTGGTACAGTAACTGGAACATCATGGTTTCGGGTTTTAGGCAATATTTTGTTACCTTTGCAGGGTTATGGATTAATAGCTACATGGTTGATTTGCTTTATGTTCTGCGTTGGAGAATTGGGTACAACGATACTGGTTTATCCTCCGGGACATGAAACCCTCCCCATAACATTGTTTACTATTATGGCAAACAGTCCAACGGACATCGTTTCTGCGCTTTCTATTATAATTGTAGTGATGACCTTGTTGCCTGTGGGAGTATTTCTCGCCGTCTCAAAATACTTGGTACTAAAACCTAAATTAGGTCTTCAGTAACTATTTCGTATTTGCATGTAGGGGTAATTCATGAATTACCCCTACCAGATTCATCCTCGTGTAAACGGGGATTGAAATTCCTGAATGTAAATTTATCATGAACGCCCTTGAAGTAAAACAATTAATCAAGCGCTTTAACAGAAAAGAGGTCGTACGTGGCATTTCTTTCTGTGCAGAGAAGGGACAACTCCTGGCCCTATTAGGCCCTTCAGGATGCGGCAAAACAACGACCTTGAGGATGATTGCCGGTCTTGAAACTCCTGACGATGGGGAGATTTGGATAGAAGGCGCACTCGCAAGTTATGGGAGAAAAGTACTGATTTCTCAAAAACAGCGGCATATCGGAATGGTATTTCAAGACCTGGCGCTCTGGCCCCACATGACGGTATACGAAAATATTGAATTTGGATTAAAGGCAAATGGCCTTATAAGGGCTGAAAGACGGAAAAAGATTGAGGCCGTTTTGAATAAGGTCAATATGCATAAATATGCCAGGGAATACCCTGCGAGACTTTCGGGTGGACAGCAACAGTTAATTGCAATCGCACGCGCAATCGTTACAGAACCCAAGTTGTTGCTTATGGATGAGCCGTTGTCAGGCATAGATGTAAAACTACGCGAGGATATTCGGCAAGAAATCAGACGAATCCAACAAGAGACACAGATTACAACTGTTTATGTAACCCATGACCAGGACGATGCCTTTCTTTTGGCTAATAAGGTAGCAGTTATAAATGCCGGCATGTTGGAACAGATAGGCAGTCCTGAAGAAATTTACTCATCTCCAGCATCACTTTTTGTAGCCAGTTTCGTTGGAGAAGCAAATATTATGCAGGTAAAAATTGTCGGGAAAGACATGGTATTGACACCATGGGGTGAATTAGTATGTAAC
>JANLHY010000779.1 GCA_024653795.1 Candidatus Brocadiaceae bacterium
CATTACCAGTTTCATCTCTTCTTTGTCGAGTAATTGTGACCTGATTCCCGGGGTTAGGTAATTACCAAACTTGTTTATGTCGATTTTTTTCACCAAATGCGTGGCTTGTCGTATAAAATAGTTCCGGTAATATTTTTTAAACTCCTCAAAGGTTAAACTTCTAAAATTAAAGGCATTGGTGAAAAAGAGCTTTGCCTCATAAAACAAAACCTCAAGAAATTCGTTCAGATTAAAATGAGAAATACCTTCATAATTTTCCCTCCAGAAGGCTGGAATTGCAGTTGGGCCAATCTTTACCTTTCCACTTATCGTAATGGTAAAATGGACACCAAGGAATGGATTTTTTAAATTGGGCACTGGATATATGTGTTTGCGAATCAAATTACTGTCTTTATATTCCATGTATAAACCCTTGAATGGAATTAAGGTGTATTTTTGCCCAATTCCAAATTGATGAGCTATTTTATCTGCGTAGAGGCCTGCTGAATTGATTAAATGTTTAAATTTTATTTTGTGTGTATGGGTGCTTACGGTGTTGGTATCATCTCTTTTAATAAACTTCTCATTGAATAAAATATTTACCTTCCTTTTCAAGGTATCAGCTATATGTCCGACTACTTCTTTGGGATTTACTACGGAAGTTGTTGGTGAATATAAAGCCTTATCGAAAGTCCTTGCATTTGGCTCGAGTTCTTCCAATCTTTTTTCATCAATTAATTCTAAATCTACGCCGTTTGTATCGCCCCGCCTTTTTAGTTCAAATATACCATCCAGTTCCTTTTCATCCCTTGCTACCACTACTTTTCCGCACCGATTTATGGATAGATTGTTTTCCAAACAGTAATCGGTGAGAAGTTTATTTCCTTCTACAGTAAATCTCGATTTTAAACTATCAGGGGTATAATAAAAACCGGCGTGAAGTACGCCGCTATTTCTGCCGCTCGCATGACATGCTGCTGCGGCCTCTTTTTCAATTAAGGTAATTATTAAATCCGGATGCCTGTTGTTAAATTCTCTGGCGACGGAAAGACCGATTATTCCACCGCCAACTATTAATATGTCTGTCGTTCTCATGTCACATCCTCCTTACGATATGGGCTTCATTACCGATAAGCGTGCTACAGACTAATTCTCTGTGTCACATGCCTCTGTGGTTTAACTCGACGTATAGAATTTCAATGTTGTAGGGGCAATTCATGAATTGCCCCTACATGCAAATCGAAAAAGTTGCCAAAGGCCTAATTTGCGTTATTCAATACGTGATGAATTTTTTCCATGAGTTCATCAAAACCAGGTTTGTCTGTACCAAGACATTTGGATACGATTTTTAATTCAGAAGGATTGCTGACTCCGAGACGTAATTCTATTGCCCTTTTGATTTGCCGTTGTTCCCATACATCCATATTGTTTAGCCGTTCCCATCCACCAAACGACCTGATAACGCTTAATCCTACAACATCGGCGGCAATCCTATCACCGGCAATAATGATAAGGTTAGGTGCAGCTACGGTGCCTCTCGTTGGGCCTCCTTTTACGAAAATCTTTGTGCCATCAAGAATATTGAGATGGGGTGTGTAGGCTGCATTTAATTCGGCGATGATTTCGTCCCAGAAGTCTGGTGCAATGAAGTAAGGACGTTGTTGTGGATGGATAGCCCCAATGAAGTTCTTTAGTGAAATAGTATAATTGGCGTAACTATGAGTCTTAATGACGGGGACATTGATAACTCTATCTACGTTATAAATAAACTCCGACACGATAGCCTTCTTTATAAATCTCCCGTCTGGTATGTTTACTTCTACCCAGCCGTATTCCTCAAAGGAAACAAATTCCATGTATTCGTCGCTAATAGCCTCCAAGATACCTGATTTAATAGCATTTTTCTTTGTGGGAAGCGCAAAGATAGCGGACATATCACCTACAAATATTTTAGATACTCCAGATTCATGCAGGATTTTTATAAGATTTTTAATTACGAGTGGATTTGTATTGGACGGGCTTGGATAGCGATTGACAATATTGGGTTTTATAAGGACGGACCTGCCTTTAATGTCCAGCCTTTCCAGACCACCAAGTAGTTCCAGGCCTGCCCTGAGCATTGCATAAATATTATCCCCTTGTACAACAGATACAAGGGCTTTTTCATCATTTTTATACACATTTGAAGTGGGTTCGGGATAGATTTTCTTAGCCGCGGGCTTTGAGAAGAGATATGTGAGTAAAAAACGCCACTGAAATTTTAGGATAAGATAAATGGATATACCAATGACGTAGAAAAGGGGGTGCTTTATAATAAGCATGTGCGTTTAACCATTGCTTTTTTTGAGATTGACCATGTATTATATTTTATGTACTATAACAAAGCTTTTTAAATAGTTCAATGTTTAAGCATAGATAGCAAGAAAGATCCTATGATCCTTGTATTGTCGGGCACAGAAGAAGGTAAAGAGATTGTCAGAAGACTCCATGAAGAGGGATTGAGCCTCTTGACAACTGTTGCAACTGAATATGGCAGGAAGATGTTTGAGCAACTGGGACTGGTGGCGGTTTGTCTGCAAGGTCGTTTGGATGCAAACGGGTTTTCTCGTTTGATAAAGGAAAGGGGAATAGACACCGTTATAGATGCCACACATCCGTATGCTATAGAGGTATCTCAGAATGCAATGGATGCCTGCAAAAAAACAAATATTCGTTATCTGCGTTTCGAAAGGGAAGAGATAACAATTCCAGCACATCCTTTGATCCATAAAGTTAAGACAATGGCTGAGGCTGTAGACAAGTCCAGGACGCTTGGCAAAAGAATATTTCTGACGACAGGCATATCGAGTGTGGCCAGGTTTGTCGTCTTAAAGGAGGAAAAAGAATTATATGTGCGTATCCTGCCCATACCGGAGCATGTTGCATTATGTCTTGATATGGGGATTCCTCCTACAAACATAATTGCCATGCACGGTCCATTTTCAGAGGATTTGAACCGGGCGATGTTCAGACAGTATCAAATTAATACGATGGTGACGAAAGAAAGCGGCGAGGCAGGAGGGGTACAGGAAAAGGTTAATGCAGCACGCAATGAAGGAATAGATACGGTAGTCATCGAGAGACCCAGGATAGAGTTTCCTCAAAAATACTCGTCTGTTGATGAGGTGGTGAAGCTGTTTAAAACGCCGTAGTTTCCTGTTAACGGTATCATTCCTAGCTTCGCAATTACTCAAAATTATAGCGTGTAATTACGTTTTATTGTATCAGAACCCACCCCTGACCCCTCCCAAGAGGGGAACAGAAAAAAAGTCCCCTCTTGGGAGGGGATTTAGGGGTGGGTAAGGAATTCATGGATAAACCTAATGTTATTGGGTTGACAGTATTATTTATAATGGAGTTCCCCGTGGAATACATTGTCTTAAATGGTGAAAACCTTTCTCTCAACCAATTTATTCAAGGAGTGAGAGAGAAAAAACAGGTAATGCTGAGCGAAGAGGCTGAGATAAAGGTAATTAAGGCACGCGAGACAGTACAACGTGCGTTAAACTCCAAACGGGTTATCTATGGGTTAACTACCGGTTTTGGCGCCTTGAGTGATGTGGTTATTTCAAAAGACCAGGCGAAACAATTACAAAGAAATATATTAATGAGCCATGCGGCAGGTGTTGGGAATTATCTGGACGAAGAAATAACGAGGGCTACGTTGCTTCTTAAGATTAATAATCTGGCGAAGGGTCATTCAGGAATTAAATTGGAGACATTAAAGACGCTTGTGGAAATGTATAACAAGGGTATATATCCACTGATGCCTGAAAAAGGTTCTGTCGGTGCTAGTGGTGATTTAGCTCCTCTTGCCCATATGGCGCTGGTTTTAGTGGGGCAGGGACAGGCAATCTACAAGGGCAGAATTTTCAGGGGAAAAGCTGCTATGGAAGAGGCGGGTATTAATTTAGTCGATCTTGATGCTGGGGAAGGGTTGGCGCTGATCAATGGAACGCAGGTTATGACGGCCATAGGCGCCCTTACGGTCTATGATGCCTTAAATTTACTCAAGACGGCAGACATTGCCGCCGGGATGAGCTTAGAGGTCTTGCTGGCATCAAATATTGAACTAGATAAGAAAATACACGATGTGAGGCCGCATCCGGGTCAGATTATAAGCGCCGATAATCTCAGGCGCATTACACGGAATAGCGAGATTGTATCATCCCATAAAGATTGCTCCCGTGTGCAGGATGCATATTCTATTCGATGCTCGCCTCAGGTACACGGCGCTTCCATTGATGCGCTTCATTATGCGAGAAGGGTCATAGAGATCGAGATGAATGCGGCGACGGATAACCCTTTGATTTTCCCAGATAATGACCAGATTGTATCCGGCGGAAACTTTCACGGACAACCTGTGTCTCTGGCATTAGATTTTCTTGCCATTGCCCTGTCAGGGATTGCCAATATTTCAGAAAGACGCATTGAGCGGCTTGTTAACCCTCAGTTGAGCGGTTTGCCAGCCTTTCTCATAAAAGAAGCCGGTCTCAACTCAGGGTTTATGATAGCACAGTACACGGCGGCTGCTCTGGTTTCCGAAAATAAGGTGCTTGCACATCCAGCAAGTGTTGATTCTATTCCTACGTCAGCCAACAAGGAAGACCATGTAAGCATGGGGACGATTGCCGCAAGGAAATGCCGCGAAGTGCTGAAAAATGCTGAATATGTGGTTTCTATAGAATTACTCTGTGCCGCCCAGGCGATGGATTTGTTTACGAATCTCAAAGCAGGTATGGGGACAATGGAGGCGTATCGTAAAATCAGAGAACATATCTCACACCTGGAAAATGACCGTATCCTGTCTGAGGATATAAACACGATGTGTCGTCTGGTGCATGAGTCCAAAATTCTCAGTTCTGTAGAAAATAAGATTGGGATACTTAATTAAAAAAGTTGAAAAGACATAGAGGGACGCTGATGAACGCTTATTTACAAGATTACAAATATTCCGACTGAAAAGATGATAAAGGCATTTATAGTAAACGACTTAAATAAGTTGACATTGAATGCCTGTCATTCCGAGCAAAGCGAGGAATCTAAGATTTCTCCATCTAGGTCGAAACAAGGATTTCTCAGTCCCTCTGCTCCTTCGAAATGACAACTTTCTTTTGACGCTGACTATAAAAAAAGATCATGTCAATCTGCGAGAATCATCCTAATTAAAGGTTTAAGAATTTCAATTTATACCGTAGCGCGGGGGTTCATCCCCCGTTCATGGCCGACCACAAGGGTCGGCGCTACAGAATGACGCGTAATAGTAGAGATGTCATTCTGAGCGAAGCGAAGAATCTAATTTATGGGAGAGGCGATGAGAATTATTTCTTTTGGTGATGTTCATGAAGATACAAGTAATCTTATAAAAATAAAATCAGAGTTGGAAAATGCTGACTTGATTATAATTTCAGGCGATTTATCAAATTATCATGGGAAAGCAGCGGCAAAAAAGGTACTGGAGTCTGTAAAAAAATATAATAAACATCTGCTTGCTCAATATGGCAATCTTGATCAGCCTGATGTAAATGAATATTTAACCGGCGAAGGTATAAACCTGCATGGGAATGGATATATCTTTGGAGATGTCGGCATATTCGGTTGTGGCGCTTCGAGTCAGACTCCTTTTAATACACCTTCAGAAATTAGTGAGGCGGATATCGAGCGGTTCTTAACAAATGGTTATAACAAGGTAAAAAATGCAAAATGGAAGATCATGGTATGTCACACACCTCCAAAGGATACGGCGATAGATGTCATTCGGAGTGGTTTACATGTAGGGAGCAGTGTCGTCAGGGACTTTATTGTACAGTACAAGCCCGATGTTTGCATATCAGGTCACATTCATGAATCGAGAGGCAGGGAGATGTTGGGTAACACTATCATATTAAATGCAGGCATGTTTAGAGATGGATGGTATATCGAGATCATTATTGAAAAAAATAACCTTACCGCAGTACTGAAATCTGTTGCATAAATTTGGTGATTTATAGCATATTATGCTAACAAATACAATCAAATCTCAGGACAGGTTTTGGGCGAAATCAGTTCGAATTTTATTCGAACGCACGCCGTCATGTATTATTGTCATTTTATGGCGGAGAGGCCGGGATTCGAACCCGGGGTAGAGATTTTGTCCCTACAACGGTTTAGCAAACCGTCGCTTTCAGCCGCTCAGCCACCTCTCCGTTTATTCTGACTGCGACATACACCATGTAAAATATATAACAAAGTCATAAACCATAGATACTTGGCGGAGGGAGTAGGATTCGAACCCACGGGAGACTTTCGCCTCCAGCAGTTTTCAAGACTGCCGCCATAGTCCACTCGGCC
>JANLHY010000002.1 GCA_024653795.1 Candidatus Brocadiaceae bacterium
AGTAACAAAGTCTGCATATGGGACTGGGCTGGGATGTACACCGCCAGCGATAAGCCCGGCGATATGTGCTATGTCAGCCATAAAGTATGCTCCCACCTCATCCGCAATCTTTTTGAACCTGGGGAAGTCAAGTATCCTGGGGTATGCGCTTGCACCGGCGATGATAATTTTTGGTTTAGTTTTCAAGGCAATGGCACGTACTTCATCGTAATCGATATATCCCGTATCTTTTTTTACACCATAATGGGTAATTTCATACATCATCCCTGAGAAGTTCTTTTTAAATCCGTGGGTAAGATGTCCGCCGTGGGATAAATCCATTCCCAGGAGACGGTCTCCCGGCTTCAACACGGCAAAGCAGACGGCCATGTTGGCTTGTGAACCAGCGTGTGGTTGCACGTTGGCATGCTCAGATCCAAAGATTTGTTTTGCCCTTTCAATGGCTAATTCTTCTACTGTATCCACATTTCCACAGCCGGCATACCATCGTCTCCTGGCGTAGCCCTCGGCATATTTATTGGTCATTGACGACCCCTGCGCTTCCTGGACTGCGAGACTGCAAATATTCTCAGATGCAATCAAGTCAATGGTATTTTGTTGCCTTTCTTTTTCTGCCTGTATGGCGCGCCATACTTCCGGGTCGTCGTTTTGCAGTGTAATCATATTTTCACGTTATTCTTCAAAAATAAATTTGTTTTTACCATTTTCCATTTCAGGTATGCTTCCATAAACTCGTCAATCTCGCCATCCAGTATCGCCTGTGTATTCCCTGTTTCCTTGCCGGTACGCAGGTCTTTAACGAGGGCATAGGGTTGTAATACATATGATCGAATTTGATGACCCCATGCAATTTCTCCTTTCTCATCGTAAGCGGCAGAGAGTTCTTTCTCTCTTTCCTTTTCTTTCATCTGATACATTTTTGCCTTCAACATGCTTAAGGCCATTCGACGGTTCTGGTGCTGTGAACGCTCACTCTGGCATTGTACGACAATCCCGGTTGGAACATGAGTGAGACGAACGGCAGATGACGTCTTGTTGACATGTTGGCCGCCTGCCCCGGATGCCCTGTAGGTATCTACCCGTAATTCACCTTCGTTAATTTCAATTTCTTCTTCCTCTTCGATTTCCGGAAGTACATCGACCGCTGCAAACGATGTATGCCTCCTTGCATTTGCATCAAAGGGGGAGATGCGTACTAACCGATGAACCCCGATTTCAGACTTTAAATATCCATAGGCATACTCGCCCTTAATATGGACGGTAATCCTTTTAATTCCAGCCTCTTCGCCCGGTAATACGTCGATGAGAGACTGCGTAAATCCCCTTTTTTCCACCCAGCGGCTGTACATGCGGAATAACATGGATACCCAATCACAGGACTCAGTCCCACCAGCTCCTGCATTGATGCTTAAATAGGCATTGCTGTGATCGTGCGGTTCGCCCAACATTGTCCGCAATTCAATTTTTTCAAGCTTCTGCGTGAATGACTTAATATCTTTTACGACCTCAGCCTCAGCCTGTTCATCTTGTTCTTCTTCAGCAAGCGACGATAAACACTCGATGTCATCCAGCGTTTTTTGTAATTCGTGAAGAGGCAAAATTATTCCTTTGAGGGATTTTAATTTCTGGATAGTTCGCCGGGCATTATCCTTGTTTTCCCAAAAATGTGACGAAGATATTTGTTCCTCTAAGGCAGACATCTCTTTTTCTTTATTTCCCAGGTCAAAGAGAGTCCCTGATGTGTAGTAAACGCTCTCGAAGAGGGGCTAATTCTTTTACTATATTACTGATCATAATTACGTTCCTTTACTTTAATGTTTAAAAAGCATAGTGTTGAAATTTTTTAATCGCTTTGCTATTTCCAAAATGGCAAGTCATGGCGATGTTATGCTATGTGAAATAAAAAATCAATTCCAGCAGCGATGAAAAGGGTCACGTCTTAAATATTAAATATTGCAGTTACACTATTATTTATAATTTAAGATGTGACCCTAGACCCTTCGCTAGACCCTTCGCTAGACCCTTCGCTCAATTTTAATGCGAATGGGGCTGTTTTTTGGGATGGTCTTCCCTGTAGGAAATAAAAAACACAAATGCTGCAATAATAACAATTGCTAAGAGTGCAAGATAAAATGCGGACATTTATTCATCCTCCTTCTTTTCGGGAATTACGTAAAAACCAACCAGGAAAACGGTAACGGCAATGATTAAAAGTAATGATGCCGTACCAAACGATATCCTTTCTGTAATTATACCACCTATAAAGCAGATGGTTACCATATATTTTGAAATATCCATGAGCATTTTACCAGATTCCTTCCTTCTGTCTTCATGTCTCATGGTTTAGCTCTTTTCCTCTTCCATCAGAAGTAGTGTGGGCGGTAGTTGGGTAGGGTGGATCAAGGCGTTGTCTTTTACGCCGAATCCACCTTCTTTTTTTCATACGATCAGGTGGATTCGCTTCGCTTAATCCACCCTACTCAACTCAATAATCATTTTTTATCTTCGCGTACATCAACCAATATTATACCACGAGCTTTTAACTTTTCTTGTTTACGTTTGTCAGTTGTGTAGGTTGGGTGAAGCGAAGCGCACCCAACGAATTGTTTGGGCTTTGCCTTACAAACCGCACAAAACCGCACAAATCCTGTAATAATAAGAATGTAAGGATAAATTTCCACCCCTGCTTTTTTATACCCAGGCGACTTCAATGGCTATGTTTGCCCTTTTTTTCCTGATAATAGAGAAGACCGAAGCCGATAACCGTTAGCTTGTTTAGAAATGAACATCCGATAGTTAATAAAATTAATAACAAGCCGAACCACAACAACCGAATCCCCCCTATTAAGAAGCAAATTATAAATTATGAAATACAGGTATGTCAATATAGAATTTGGAATTGACTTAGGTGGAAAATATTCTTATCATGGTTTCTCGTAAGTTAACAAGAGATACTGAAAATATAAAGGGAAAATGACTGTGATCAATGGAGTGAAGATAAAGAAACTAAAATACATCCCCGATGAGCGTGGCAGATTGATGGAGATACTTCGAAAAGATGACGAACTTTTCATAAAATTTGGTCAGGTATATGTAACGACAGCTTATCCGGGTGTTGTAAAGGCCTGGCATTATCATAAGATACAAACAGACCATTTTACTGTTATACATGGTATGATGAAGATTATTCTTTACGATAGCCGGAAAGATTCCCCAACCTTTGGACAAATAAATGAGTTTATTGCAGGTACATACAATCCTGTTTTGATACAAATACCTCCGATGGTTACCCACGGTTTTAAATGTATAAGCGAACATGAGGCGATTGTCATCAATTGTCCTACGGAATTATACAATTACACTGCGCCTGATGAATATCGCATAGCTCCCCACAGTGGAGAAATACCATATTCCTGGGATAGAAAGGACGGATGATGAAGGGGATTGTTCTTGCAGGCGGACTAGGGACACGCTTATTACCGTTGACAAAAATTACCAATAAGCATCTCCTCCCCGTATACAAAGAACCCATGATTTATTATCCGATTAAAATTCTTATTAATGCGGGAATCAGGGATATTATGATTGTTACAGGCGGAAATCATGCCGGAGAATTTCTGAGATTGCTTGGAGATGGAAAACAGTTTGGTTTAAAACACATCAGTTATACCTATCAGGAAGGCGAGGGTGGCATTGCCGAGGCACTGGGTTTGACTGAAGATTTTGCAGATGGTGACAAAATTATTGTTGTACTGGGCGATAATATTATAGAGAACAATATCATAAAACAAAAGGAGGCGTTCGAAAGACAGAAAGAAGGGGCTAAAATCATAATAAAAAAAGTCCCCCATTCGGAACATTTTGGTGTTCCGGAACTCACTGGGGACAAGGTTGTGCATATTGAAGAAAAGCCAAAAAAACCTAAGTCAGAGTACGCCGTTATTGGTATCTATATGTATGATTATCGTGTCTTCGATGTCGTCAAAACGCTCGAACGCTCTGAACGTGGTGAACTCGAAATTACAGATGTAAATAATTATTATATAAGGAATGGATTGATGACTTATGATACTTTAGATGGTTGGTGGATTGACGCCGGAAGTTCGCATGATAATCTTGCCCAGGCAAGCCAGTTAGTAATAAAAACAAGTGCTAATAAAATAGGCTGATACGACTGTGCGTGTAATTGCAGGCTGTGCAAGGGGTATACATCTTAGTTCTTTGAAAGGAGACAGGACAAGGCCTATACAGGATAGGACAAAAGAATCTCTGTTCAATATATTATCGGACGTTATTCCTGGCAGTCGTATTTTAGATATGTATGCAGGCACAGGTGCAATTGGAATAGAGGCGTTAAGCCGTGGAGCAACATCCTGTATTTTCGTAGAAAATGACAGGTCTGCAATTGAGGTTATTGAGAAAAATCTTGAGGTGACGAAGCTACAAGATAAAGCGCAGGTCTTACTATATGATGTGTTTGAGATTATTCCATACCTTGAAAAAAACAAAATAGAAGTTGAAATCGTTTTCGCCAGCCCACCATACCCCCTCGTTGAAAAAGGTTCCTACAGAGATAAACTCTTGATCTTATTTTCACTTTTATGCAGTAAGCACATAATACAACCAGAAAGCCTAATAATGTTGCAGCATAGAAAAACAGATTTTGAAATGCCACAAGAAGCTATTTGTTTAGAATTATTTGATACCCGAACTTACGGTGATACACAGTTTTCATTTTTTAAAACTACAGCGAAATAAGGGGCATTGTTTATGAAATTCTGGGAAGAACAAGGGAAGATAAAAGTTGCAGCGCCTGCAAAAATCAATCTGTTTCTTGAAATATTGGGGAAGCGACAGGATGGTTATCACGAGATCGAAACGGTTATGCAAGAAGTTAGTCTGTTTGATTACCTTTATATAGAAAATTACGACAAAGGGGTAGCGTTTTCCTGCTCGAATCCGAAACTTGCAACAGGTGAAGAAAATCTCGTTGTCAAAGCAGTTCGCCTCATGCAGAAAGAGTCAGGAACTTCAAAAGGTGTGAAAATTCATTTGGATAAAAAAATACCAATTGGGGCGGGACTTGGTGGTGGAAGTAGTGATGCTGTTGCAACATTGTTTGGATTAAACAGGTTATGGCAGCTTGGATATGATGAAAAACAGTTGATGTCACTGGCTGGGAAATTAGGTTCAGACACACCATTTTTTGTTATTGGGAATACAGCGATATGTAAAGGACGCGGGGAGGTTGTTACTCCATACCCTTTGAATGTAAAGTATAATTACATAATAATTTATCCAAGGTTCGAGGTTAGCACGGCGATGGTTTATAAAAATTTCAAAATTAGCTTGACAAGGAATTTAAAAGATGTTAGTTTTTTTTTGCAAAAATTAGAGTCAGGGAGCCCACAGGAATTGGGGCCTAGTCTACATAATCGCTTAGAAAATGTTGTTTTCGGGCTTTATCCAGGCCTTGAGAAAATTAAAAAAACATTAACAAAATTTGATTTTTGTGGTACACTTTTATCAGGAAGTGGCTCTGCTTTGTATGGCTTATATAAGGAGGAAGTGGATTCAAAGGAAATTGAATATAAAATAAAGATGTTGAATATTGGTGATGTGTTTATGGTAACCAATGATTTCCAGGAAACTGCTAAGTGAACAGGAAGGGGGAAGACAATTGAATATTACCGAAGTCAGGGTGAAGTTAACAGAAGCTAAGAAGAATAGATTACAGGCATTTTGTAGTATTACGATAGATAACGATTTTGTCGTAAGGGATCTAAAGGTTATCGAGGGGCACAAAGGGGCATTTGTAGCCATGCCCAGTAGAAAACTCACTGACAGATGTCCGAAATGCGGTGGTAAAAATCACTTAATGGCACAATATTGTAATGATTGTGGTACGAAATTGGATGAAAAACGTGCATCCAAAGGTACAGGCAGATTAAAATTACATGCCGATACGGCCCACCCCATAAATTCAAATTGTAGGGAAGAGATACAGGAAAAAGTTCTCGCAGCTTACAAAGAAGAGGTTGAAAAATCCAAGAAGCCAGGATATAAACCTCAAAAATATGAAGACCTGGATGACGTAGATTATATAGATGAGGCATTAAACGAGGACGTAGACCAAGAAAAATCTGG
>JANLHY010000023.1 GCA_024653795.1 Candidatus Brocadiaceae bacterium
TGACATAGCACATATCGCCGGGCTTATCGCTGGCGGTGTACATCCCAGCCCAGTCCCATATGCAGACTTTGTTACTACAACAACCCATAAAACACTCCGAGGCCCACGCGGTGGTTTGATCTTATGTAAATCGAAGTATGCGAAACAGGTTGATTCTGTAGTTTTTCCAGGAATTCAAGGTGGCCCATTCATGCACATCATCGCAGCAAAAGCAGTTGCATTCAAAGAGGCAATGACGGAAGAGTTCAAGCAATGTCAACGTCAAACGGTAAAAAATGCAAAGGCAATGGCACAGGAGTTTGTAAATCTGGGATATACCATCGTTTCAGGCGGAACAGACAATCACCTCTTCCTGATTGATTTACGCAATAAAGGAATTACCGGGAAAGAGGCTCAATTATTGTTAGAAACCGTAGATATTATCCTGAATAGAAATACGATCCCTTATGATGAAAGGGGTGCAAATGAACCGAGCGGTATTCGTATTGGAACACCCACAGTAACTTCAAGAGGTATGAAAGAAACTGATGTCATTAAAATAGCTGAGTGTATCGACAAAGTCCTTTCGCAGCCAAACGATAATAAAGTTAAAGAAACTGTTCGAAAGACAATAAGAGACCTCTGCTCAACATATTCGTTATATGAGATGGAGGCATTTCAGACTGCGAAATAGCATTTATAATTAAATCGTATAAGAATTTTCATTTTATTCATGCTGATTACAGGGTGGCATGGATTATTCCCCTCTTGGGAGGGGTTAGTGGTGGGTTCCTTTCCCCGTTTTCACGAGGACAAGGGGCGTGAAATCTCAGTGAACATTTCACGAATTACCGCCTTACCCACCCCTTATATCCCCTCCCAAGAGGGGACTTTCTAACTTGAAAAATATAGCTTCTTAGAGGGCTGGAGCAATCCAGCCCTGTTTTTTATAACTCAGATAAAAAATGACTTCGAAATCATTACCTAAAAAAATACTTATCATTGGGAATGGCGGATGGGGAACTACGCTTGCCATTCTGCTCCACAAAAAGGGTTATGAAGTTACCCTTTGGGGTGCCGACGCATCGTACACAGATTACTTGAAAGAAAAAAGAGAAAACGTCAAATATTTAAAAGGCATTCCAATCCCTTCCGAAATATGCATTACTTCCAATATATCTCACAAGTTAATGGACGTACACATCGTTGTCGTTGCAACACCCACCCCCTACCTGCGTTCTGTACTTATGAAATTTAAAGATTTCTTTGTTCATGGAACGCCAGCTGTTAGTGTTACAAAGGGGATAGAAAATGATACCCTTCTGAGGCCCAGCGAGATTATCACCAACGTGTTGGGGAATCAACCTGTTTCTCTACTTTTAGGACCAAGCCATGCGGAAGAGGTCGCACGCGGATTGCCCACTACGATTGTTGCATCATCTAAAGACATTAATTTAGCACTAACTGTTCAAGAAATTTTCACCACAGACAGGTTCCGGGTCTATACGAATCCAGATATGATAGGTGTTGAGCTAGGCGCCGCGATGAAAAACGTAATTGCCATAGCCGCTGGCATATGCGATGGCCTAAAATTCGGCGACAATTCAAAGGCAGCCCTCATTACGCGTGGATTGACAGAGATTAGCCGCCTCGGTGTCGTTATGGGAGCACAAAAAAGTACCTTTTCAGGACTCACGGGATTGGGCGACTTAATAACGACCTGTATCAGCCCTTACGGACGAAACCGCTGGGTTGGCGAACAGATTGGGAAAGGGAAAAAACTGCAAGAAATCCTGGAGAAGATGGAGCAAATTGCGGAGGGTGTCTGGACTACAAAATCCGTTACGGCGCTTTCAAATAAACTAAACGTGGAAATGCCCATCACTCGGGAAATCTACAACGTGCTCTTTACCAACAAAGACCCCCTGGAGGCTGTAAGTAATCTCATGATGCGCACCCCCAGGTCTGAGATGGAAGAATTAGCATGAAAACAAAAATTAGGATTTAGCGAACTTGCCATTTCGAATGAGAATATGAAGCAACTGGATAACAGTCAGATAGAAGTAGTTGGAAACATACTTCGTGATGAAGGTTTAGCGCTCTTTAAATTAGGCTGCCTTCGGCAGCGACTTTTAAGCTCCCCTCTAGCAAGCTTACAGTTGGACAATTTTTTGCTGGACAAGTTGAGGAGTAATTGGCATACTAAAATTCATAATACCAATGACCGCAGTTTTAGAAGTAGAAAATTA
>JANLHY010000059.1 GCA_024653795.1 Candidatus Brocadiaceae bacterium
AAAATTAACTTCTTCTTTAGTTAAGGACTTATAATATTCCATCGATCTCTGAATTTCCTTCACAAGATCGGCATCCACAGCGGAAAGCGTAATGCTTCTCAGCCAAAGATGTAATCTATCAACAACAACTATATCAGTATTTTCAGTTTCTATATTTATAATAATGGCTGGGCCATCAACCTGCCGGTCAAAAAATACGAGATTAGCAATAGCCAGAGGCGAAACCTGTAACGCAGTTAACCTGGGATTAAGGGATGCTATATTTGTCAATATATGGTCGAGAGTCGTTCTTTTGGAGGCAAAAAGCCCAATCTCTATAGTCTCCATTTCGGGAACTCGTTCAGATAATTGTTGATAATCCCATACAATATCTTTGAGATCGAAAGGGATTTGCTGTTTTGCTTCATAACTGACAATGTCTTTCAATTGTTTCTTATCAACAGGGGGAACGGTGGTAAACCTGGACAGCACGAATTGACCTGGAATGGATACCAATACATTGTCAGTCTTGGCAATATGATGTTTTGCAAGAAAAATTTGAAGAGCTTCTTTGATATGCTGCGATTGCAAGAAATTTACATCAGGTTTAAAGGCAGGATATTCAATGATATCCGCGTCTTCAATCAATAACCCACCTGAAGCCTGTGTAATCTTTACTGCCTTTAAAGCGTGACCCCCAATATCCAAGCCCCAGGCAGTTTTTGCCCTGTATTGTTTTAATGCTCGTGATAATTTCTGGGTGTCAAAACCACGTATTTTAGGAGCAATACGTAATTGGCGAAGTTTTATCATACTGTTTCTTTTAATAATGGTTTATTTTGTGTAAACATTTCGAGGGCCATTTCTGAAAGTCGTGTTGTATCATCATCTGCATATGCACGAATCCAATAAATATTCGAAAAACTTCTAAACCATGTCATCTGCCTTTTTGCAAATCTCCGTGTTCTCAGTTTAATTACGCCAGTAACCTCTGAGAGTGTATACTTTCCGTTGAAAAAGTCAATGATTTCTTTATATCCAAGCGCTTGAGAAGCCTGCTTGCTTAATCCTAATGGATTATTTAACAAAGCGCGCACTTCGTCTATTAACCCACGCTGAAACATTCGGTCTATACGTGATTCTATACGTTTATATAAAACATCACGTTCGTATTCAATAGCAACTATTATGCAGTCATATTTAGGATTTTTACGGCCAAATTGAGTTTGAAAGGAGGAAATGCCCGCACCTGTTTTTTTATACACTTCGAGCGCCCGAATAATCCTTTTTTGGTCATTGTAATGTAATTTATCGGCTGTTTCAGGATCAACCGCAGCAAGTATCCTATGCAAGCAGTTCGAACCTTGTTCACTAGCTATAGACTTCAGATAGTTTCGATATTCCCAATCTGCCGGAGGACCTTCAAATAAACCATCCACAATTGCCTTTAAATAGAGGGCCGTACCACCGACGACAATGAACGGTTTCCCTAGTCGATAAATATTATGAATAGCGATGTCGAAATCTTTCACATACTGCCCCACATTATATTCTTCCCAAGGTTCTATAATATTTATCAAATGATGTGGAATTTTATTTCTTATTTCAGCAGGTGGTTTCTCTGTTCCAATGTCCATACCTCGATATACCAGCATAGAATCAGCCGAGACTATTTCTGCATCGATACTTTTTGCAATTTTTATGGCTATATCCGTTTTGCCGCAGGCCGTTGGACCTGTGAGTATCCAAATTGGAAGAGACATAAGATTTGTTTATTTATAAGAACAATGTAAATACCTATCTACTATGTATATATGGTATGGAAAAACAAAATTGATTATACAAGATAAATTAAAATAAGCAAAGTAAATGTGTTTTGTAGGGATCTCTGTTTAAAAACTTTATCAGAGATTTATCTTCACAAATGAGTCAAATTTTAGATGCACGAAGGCAGAAGTCTTGCCTCTTGCCTCTTAACTCTTAACTCATCTGAGAAATCTGTGAAATCTGTGGTTCCAAGCTCGTTTATCGGTCTGGGGCTTCGCCGCGCTAGGGTTTTACTTACCAAAGGTAGAGCACGTTATTCCGTTTTTATCTATTGTAAATGTTACGGCCCCTTCCTTATGTGGTTGTAAGGTTATAATATTATAGCTCTGCAAAATATCAATGGTCTTATTGGATACAATACTATCACTTGAATTAATAAAGGCGTACGTAGGCTGCACGGCGCTAACAAATGCTTCCAGGTTATTTATAAGTGAGCCATGATGAGGTATCTGAATTATATTTGACCTGATTTCAGAAGGTTTTAACAATGCCGACTCTATCCCCTTTTCCTCGATGTCGGCACAGAGAAGTAAGGAATGCCCACAGTAATCAATCTTTAAAACACATGAATTATCATTCGTTGTAGTTATATCAGAAGCAAATGAATGAGGATTTAATATCTTTACCATTGCAGGTTCAAATCCATTTAAGATTTCTCCATAAGAAAGGATGGCTGTATCGATGCCTTTATTATCGAGGACTGAGAGTATTTTTTTGCCTGCATTAGATGCAAAAAAGTGATGTTGTGAAAAAACCGATTTTATGGAAAATCGTTCAATAAGAGATACCAAACCATTCAAGTGGTCTTCATGCTCGTGGGAGAGTATTACAAGGTCAATCTTTTTAATCTTCTGACCCCATAAAAATGGGGCAACAATATATCTTCCGACATCATAATTCTTCCACGAACCCACATCATACAAAATATTTTTCCCATTTGGGCATTGAATAAATATAGCACAACCATGCCCTACGTCTAAACAAGTTATCATTAAAGCCTGTCCTGAGCCTGTCGAAGCGGAACGATTGGGAAATTTAAGTATATTTGAAAAAATCAAAATATTAGCGCTGAGTAGGCCACATATTGCAATGCGATTAAGATCTAAGGACAGATAATTATGATATAAAAGTAACAGAATGAATAAATAATAAATAATGATTTCTGTATGTGAGGGACCAATGACATAAAAATACGAATATGGTATGGAGGCATGTCTTGAAACAAGCGATTCCAGTACAATATCAGTATTAGACGCTAACCATGCGCTGGCCACAGCCAACTGTGGGCATACCGTTCCAAGTGTTAACAACACGATGCCGCTGACAATAATGATCCAAAATAGTGGAAATACGATGATATTTGTAATGAATATAAAGGGGGTAAAAAGATGGAAATAATAGGCTGTTAGAGGAAATGTGGCTAACCATGCGGCAAGGGAAATACAGAAGGACTTGCGGAAATATTTTTTTAAGAAAAAGAGCCGCCCCCGTTCGGCCTTTACTTGTAACGATTCTATAAACAATGCCGTTTTGAATAAAGCGCCTTCTATCTTTGATGATCCATAAACAATCCCCATTGTTGCCAATACCGATAGCTGAAACCCGATATTGAAAATATCGGATGGATTCCTGACAAGAATAAAAAATATTGCCGCAAAAATACCGCTGGTAATATCCCATTGTCTGCGTATAAGGAAACTACAAAAGAAAATAAAGACCATTATGCTTGCCCGAAGCACTGGCGGATTCAGTCCTGTTAGAAAGGCGTAGAGGACAACGACAAGCAAAATGATGCATGTTGATAATGTTTGATTTATCCCGAATAAGCGTAATGGTAAAAGTACAGTAAAGACTACAATCCCTACATTAAAACCACTAATAGCAATAAAGTGGATAATTCCTGTTTTCATAAAATTATCAATCGTCTCGTCTGAGAGATCAACCCTGCTTCCCAATAACATGCTGCTGATTAAGGGTGCGCTGTTACTAAACGTATATGTGTAAATAGTGTTGTTTAACACATTGTTTAAAGCATATATGAAACGATACATGCGGTTATTATGGGAGGACCCACCGATTTTTATATTGTTTGTGCTTACGACTGTCACCAAACCGTTGACCGATGGCATCTGTCTTTGTAAATAGCTTTTGTAATCAAATTCGCATGGATTCGTAGGGGATTTTGGAAGGAATGTATACCCGAAAAGTTCTACCCTCTGCCCATAAATTAATTTATGCAAAATAGCCAAAATATCATTTGTGTTAGTAATGTCCTGTTTTGAAGGATATAAATTTACTTTTATAATGCCTGATATATTTTCCCATCCCGAAGCAGTTTCTATATCTTCTGCACGGACGGTAAAGGATATTTTATAATCGGATTTTCTTGAAACAAGTCCTGATTGCAATCGAAATAATCTTCTATCCAATGTCTTCTCGTCTAATATAATGGGGGGATTTATAATTATTCCTGAAATGCGTTGAAAAGATTTATGAGTAGTTAGTATGTGTTCAATGTGATTGCTAGGGAGGGAATCAGTCCGACAATCGTAATATGCTATTGAAACCGTAACAAGGAAGATAGACAAGCATGGGAATATGAACAGCTTGCATTGGTATAGATATAAACATACAAAACAAATCACCCACAGTAAAAAACAAAACACGAGTGTAAGATAAATAGGAATCTCTGTAAGAGAACCCAGGTATATGCCGCATATAAATAAGAAGGTAACAAAAACAATGGGGCGTTGCATGGTTCACTATCTAAAATAAGTATACTGAATTTTACGAGCGAATATTTGAATTTTAATTCTACAAACAGACCGCCCCTGGTGAGGCTGTCATGTTACCTATGTTAGACTGATTTGCATTCCTCCGGCTCCATCGGAGCCAACTGTTTGTAGCATTGAATGCGAATAATGTATTTAGCTCCATAAGAGCGATCTGTTTATTCTATCCATTCAAACAAATATTATTCATCATATTTAATTTCATATATGCAATCAATAAACTTGTCCTCGTGAAAACGGGGGAAAGACTCTCCCGCATAGTAGACCTCAACTTTGATTATGGCTTGGGTACCTTTGCAGGACTCAACATCCTGCCTAAAGTTGCTGCCCTAACTCAGTACTCATATAGTAATCCCCACCAGGTAGTGGTAACACTCCTCAAAAAATGGAATAGCGTGCTCAAGGATAAAGGCTACATCCAGGGCAGGCATATTAATCTGGACTTCCATGCTATTCCCCACTGGGGAGAAGAAAGCCAGTTGGAGAACCACTGGGTATCCACCAGTGGAAAGGCCATGAAAAGTGTGTTGTGTTTCTTTGCCCAAGACCTCGACACTACTTACCTTTGTTACTCCAATGGCCAACTCTCAAAAGAAGATGCGCCTGATGAAATCCTTAATTACGAATGATTTTGAAACAAGCGCAAAAGGATCGAAATACCTCGATATAAAGTTCCTAGCCTCAAACTACTACGGTGTTTTCATTCCTATCCGTAGTGCACCAGTTCGTAATCCATACTCCCTAGCCCAATCTCCCGGGCATAGGAAATCTGAACAGTATAATCAATGCTCGGCCAGGCATCTTTGAAGAAATCCTTTCCGATACGTTCCTTAATAATATCCGTCGTTGCCTTTTCAATAGCAACCGGGTCTCTGGAGGCGATGATACCAATATCCGGAATATCAGGCTCAAAGGGCTTGTCCATACAATCACAGTGCTTTGTAATATGTGTTAAGAAATTGAAGTAGACGACCTTCCCTGACTTCCCCTTTGTAATAGCCAGACAGTACTCCGCTACCTTTTTTTGAAGGTTGATAGTGCTCTCATCCCAGGCGATTTTTACGGCGTTAAACTGGCAGACGGCGAGACATTCCCCGCAACCAATACATATCTTGGGGTCGATGACGGCAAATTGTTCACCCATCTTAATAGCGCCCACCGGACACCACCGACCACACACACCACAGGTATTACACCGTTTCTTTTGTATTTGAGGAATAACTCCAGAATGCTGCGCCAGTTTCCCGCCGCGCGCGGAGAGTCCCATCCCAACATTCTTCAAAGTAGCGCCCATTCCTGTTGCCAGATGACCTGTTACATGGGCAATTGAAATGATGGCATTCGCTGCCCTGGCAACGCCGGACACAAAGGCGTATTTGCATAATTTCTGGTTAATTTCCACCTGCACATCATGCTCTCCAAAAAGCCCGTCTCCAATAATAATGGGAGCGCCGACATTTTCATAACCAAAACCGTGATCGTGGGCGTGTGAAATGTGATCAACGGCATTGGTACGGCGTCCTTCATACAACGTGTTTGTCTCTATTAAAAAAGGTTTCCCGTTACACTCCTTTACTTTATCGACAACGGCCTTTATGATGGGCGGCTTGAGGTGACCGGTATTCCCCTTTTCACCAAAACTCGTCTTCACCGCCACCATGTCTTTTTTATCTATCGCATCCTTAAAACCGGCAAAATCAAATAACTGACCCGTCTTTTGCGCAAGCGAGGCGACGCCCTCACCACTTTCTACCTTAACGAAATAAACTTTACTCTTCATATTTTTCTCCATAAAATATAAAAAAGTAATTTTTTAGAATTTGATCAAAGAATTTTCGCAGATATTCACAGACAATAATTTTTCTTTATAAGTGTCACAAATAAAATAATATCACTTATTATATACTATAATCAATAAATAGACATTTTAAACATGCTTGGGAGACGAATAATCTCTATGAAGGACAATAACAAATTAAACGAATTATCAGACGAGCAGCTAGCGTGGCTCATAAAAGAAGATAATAGTTCAGAAGCATTTGTTGTTTTAGAAAATAAATATATAGGTACTATTTATTCTATTATGAGAAAACATTTTAAAGCCTGTGCTATTGGACACGCATATCTATCAGATGCTGAATGTCATGCCAAAATAGCTCTTTATAAGGCTGCCTGTAATTACGATTCCAAAAAAGGAACTAAATTTTCTAGTCATGCTTATAATTGTATAAATGGTGAGATTAAAAATTACATTAACATTAACAAGTCATTGGTTCTTAAACTCGCTATGCAAAGAAGATTAAATATGGTATTAAAAGTAGTCTCAGAATCGAAAGAATCAGGATTTTTTCCGAAAGATAAAGAAATTAGTGATATCATCAGAAATTACCGTGAACAATTAACAATATTCTCCATTTGAAATATCCAAAAGAAAATTGGGATAAGTTTATTGGTGAAACAAGCATACTCTCAACCTTATCTGAAATTTCTATGGATGAAACGAGAGGAGAATCTAATGAAACAATACATAATGAAATATACAATGACGATAGAAAAAAGTATATTCTTTCATCACATCAACTTTTAGAAAATGAAGGGACAGATGGGCCACTTTTATTAAAAGAAGAACTTGTTTTATTTAAAAAAGAACTTAATTTGTTTAAAAGAATTTATTTTCATTGGATGAATAAAATAATTTTACTATATTGTGAAAACAGACGTAGAAATGTTTATTACTGCTTAAAAAATTACTATATTAATTTTAAAGATGAGTCTGTTATTATTGACCGCTTAAATTCTTTGGGATATTCGGGAAATAGTTTATTAAGGAAAAATAGGAGCAGATTTGAAAAATCAATTAGCCAAAAAAATACGGGTCTCCTGTATATGATGATTAACGAATTAAATAAACATTTCGGCGATCATTTTGAATATTTAACTAAAGATGGTTTACTTCGTAAAAACTTTGGAATATTTTGTGAAGAAGTAAGAAAATTGGGATTGCTAGGAGATGAATCATGAACATGCAAAATTTTGAGAATAATAAAAAATGTGAAGATGTTGGCAAAATTATAGTAAAGAGAATGAAAGAATTAAAATTAGCTCGAGAAAAAAGGATTTCTTCTGCTGTCAAAATTCTTCAAGAAGGAGACGAAGATGCCAGATGGACTGCTGCTGGAGTTTTAGGTGAAATCGGTGGAGATCTGGCTATAGACGCGTTGATTTCAACCCTGAAAATTGAACCATCAGCAGAGGTTAGGTGCTCTATATTACATGCTCTTTCTGGAGATATGGATGAAGATCATATTTTAGTTACCATTATCAATGCTGGGGATAATGATACTTCTCCAACTGTTAGAGAAGAGGCTAAAAAAATTCTTGCCGAAGAAAATGAATTTCAACAGTTTTTAAAAGACGATAAAAGTATTAAATTAGATAAAGTTGTGCATAAAGAGGAAATAGGTACCTCTCTCTCTAACCATATATCATTGGCCGCTTCAGAAAGCCAAGGCAATTCACAAGAACAGAATTCACTGGCAGAAGACATGCAATCCGAATTTGGAGAGTTTGAAGTTAATGGTATTATTTACAAATATTTTGATGATCGGGAAGGAAAGGTTTATTTACTTTGTCTTGAAGGTATAAACGATACACATATTAGGTTCGATAATGAATTATTCGAATTGAAAGCTGTGGGTATCGACAATACTATCCAAGAAATTATTGGCTATACTTTGGCAGATATGGGAGATTTTCTAATTGATTACAAAAAATATCCTGATAAACATAACATTAGTTTTGAGCGTCACTGATACTGGTAAGGTAAAATCATGATTCAACGATGGATTAAAGCCCAGCGTATCGGTCTCATTGCGTACTGGTTAAATAATACACCAGCTACTTTAGAATCAGGGCAAGGGAAAATAGCCCGTAGGCTACTTAAAGAAGAGATTGATTCTGCTTGTAAAGCTTATAAGCGATTTATCCGAATACTTCCACTCTCAATACTTCATATTTTTTCAAACATTTCGAATAATAAACTCGATCTGAAGCTCAGAGCTTTACGCATAGACTTTATAAAAACCCTAGCACAACTTAAAAATAGCCATGATGAAGAATCTACACCTACCATCAATGGTGCACAAATTATTGCTCATCATATATTTCGTGGAACTGGGGGGGCAGCAAGAATTATACGGTTCGCTAGTTTGGTTCTTTACAAAGAATGGAAGATATTTGAGAAAATACCTGGATATGAAAATAAAATCTTACCTTATATAAAATGTTTACGTTCTAACACATCTACAACAGAAGAAAAACTCGATTCAATAAAATATTTAGATGAGTTTCTTCGGGGGGCAGGGGCATTTGATTGGGAACAAGTGGAGAATGTACTCTATCAACAAATTCTTTGTTGGCCTTTGCTCGTTTTTGATGGAGGACGTAGCGTAGGTATTGTCGGTGGAATCAGCCTTCCAGTAGGAATAGATGTTTACCTTGATGGAAAATCTGCAGTCAACGTTAAAGGCGGTGGAGTAATAGATGTGTCACAATGGTCTAATCACTTCAAAGAAGTATCATATGCGGCAAAGGTTCTTTGGAGAAGTACTCATGGAAACTATGGTTCCCTGTTTAGACGAGAAATAAACGAGTCAAGTATCGTATTCGACTTCAGTATAGCAGATGAGATTGTACGTGGACTACCTTTAAATGTGTCTTTAAAAGATGGAAGTGCAGATAGCTACTTTGCTCAAGTTATTCTTGGTCGGCTGCTGGGAAAGAATACATCAATTTCTAGTGCCATTACGGGTCTCATTGGCCATCAAATGAAGGGCAAGCTTGACTTTGAGTTCATTCTTCCAACTGGAATAAAAGATAAAATAAAATACGTGTTTCAATCCTCATTCTTTGAACGTGTTGTTATCCCTGCTTTCGATAACGAAGATAAGAGTAAAAAAGAAATCGATTCCTTTATTAATAGTAACAAAACGGATCAAACTTCAGAGATTAACTATGCTAAATATCTTCAGAATGTTGCAGACTGTGTGCAAATCGGAGGATGGCGGCAATTTAATTACATTCGATGCCCGGAGATTGCATGGGACATTAATTCAAAGGAACAAAATCTTCTACCTGCCGAGGATAAATCGGTTGTAAAGGTTCTTGAATTGTTGCAAAACAATAAATCTTGTGTCTTGGAGATGGACAATGAGACGACACATCTTGCTGTCGCTTCTGCGCTATACCATATTAATGGTACGCTTAGAAATTCAATCGCACTAAAAGATCATAGACCCCCAATGATGTCTTGGTCTTTTATTCGTGCCGTTGAAGAAGAACAAGACGAGCGTTTTTGGCAAGTTATATGGCGTTTAACGGGATCTCCGCAGGAAGATTTTGAGCTTTTTCAACATAGTCCAACAACCCAGATTGCATCATTGCGTCTTGCTAAAGCACTCAATTGTTTTTTTCCTACTCATACCTGTCTAAGTAATCGTTCTCCGGATATATTGGTAATAATCAATGCAAACAAACTTTCGTTAACTCTTGACAAAATGATTAATCCGTTAATTAGGTCTTTAGCATTTCGCCCTATTCTTAATGAATTCAGATCAGGCACTCTTCTCCGACCTATTCCTTATGTACGAATGGAAGAGTTCCTTGGAAAGACACGTATTATTGTTTTTCCAGAAGAACATCATAATTCCCATTTCACACATCCAGTTGATTTAGATAAGGATGATTTAAATATTTTAATACTACTTTCTATTTTTCGTTATGGTTTTACTCAGCAGATGGCCAGTATCTTATTAAAAGAATTTAAGTTAGAAAGTTTGGATATTCGAGAAAAACTCCAATCACTTGTAACAAAACGAGTAATCAGATACTGTAACGGTAAATATCATATTCCACGGAAGTTTTCTTTTATGGATGGACAAAAGGCAAAATCTACTTTAACTGCAAAATGCCACTATTCTGCTGGTATATCTTTGGCACCATATGTTTCCACACAGGAAGTTCCTGGGCTTGCATATGATAATGCGTTTTTACCGGAAAATATTCATGAAGCCGAGTACCACTTTACAGAAGCAATTGAGTTGGCAAAAATAATAGATGACGATATGTTATTTTGGCATGCCAGAGCCTCACTTGAAAAAATTATACATTTTGCCGATCTAGAAGGATGGCATACAGTATGCAAAAGTAAGGGTTATTCAAGAGATGTATATGACGTTGCGCTATATTTATTGAAATCTCGCCGAGAAACGGGATATCCACCTCACCCAGGACATATTCTAAATGTATGTAAATTAGCAACATTATCATTAAAACAGTCTAAGCATAATGAAAAAATAAATCCTATAAAACTACAAGATATTATCAATTTGTATGAAGATGCCCTTGATGTATGTAAGGATTTTCCAACAGAGTATAACTATAATCGGTTGTTAGTTACTACACATTATGCAGTTTTTCTTAAAAAATATGAACGTACAAATCAAAGCAGAATAAAAGAATTAGACGAAGAAGCCACACGTCTTCTTTTGAGCGGTACTAATGGTAGCGCAGCACCTGGGGAATGGTATGAGTTGATGGGTGACGAAAATATAGATCATTCCCAGGCTTCACAGTTTTACGTTTGGGGTATAAATTGGGCACCTGATTGGAGCCAGCTATGGATTAAGATGTTTGGCACGTCTTTTCTTATACATAACTCAATAACACAAATATTGGATTATATTAATAATACGCCTCACGAAAAAGTAACTTTAATTTTATCAAACGCACTAAAGGGTTATGAGAATTTCATAAAGAATGTTGCACACGATCCAGTTATAAATAGAAGATGGTACGAAGGCTTACGGATCTTTGAGCAAGTCTGGGGAAACAATCCTAGTGTTTTCGGGATGCTTCAACAATTTCATGATATAAGAAAACTGTAACGAAGGTAGCATAAGAACTGAATAAAAACTTAATTATATCCTTAGATTTTTCTACAGCAATGAATATTCGCCTTTCCAAAAATCAGGACGCTTTCTAACCACATAATCGTGGAGTTATCATGTAGTTTTGTCTATTTCTAAAGTTTAAAAACCCTTCAGCACCAAAGAATTCCTAATCAGATGTGGACATATCGCTGATAGTAATTAAACTCTATCCATCCCCATATGTCTCTCTTTGCCTCTTCAAAGCCCGCGAATATCTTCCGACAAATTGCTTCTTCATATATTACGTTGATCATTATAGTTCTTAGACGATAACTCTAAGATATAAAAATTAAATATGTGCCAGTTAACTAACCGCTGTGAATTATTTCATTCATTCCATTTTAGCACATGAATACTGACAGAAACCTATCCGCATAGTTTATTTCTTTGAGATGTCACAAAAAAACAAAATACCCTTATTAATACAATAGAAAATGAAGAAGATCGCTCATTAGTAAATAATTTAATCGTATAGGAATTTTTATTTATGCGGGTTTGCTGGGGGGCATGGACAAATTTTGTTTGTCCGTGCCTATTCGTGTAAATTTGTGTTCATTCGTGGCTAAATTTAGGTAAGGAATTTTAAAAGTTAGAAGGGGGGTGATCACGTGAACGATGTTATAACGCATCATACCGCTGGCAATGATGAACCATCAGAGATTATTGAAAGTGCAATCCTGACATTCGAAGAGAATCTAATTGCAAATGATTTTAGCGACTGTCCACCTTGGGGTTGCTCCTGCATTGCCTACGAGAGATGTTCTATTTGGTAACAGTGCTGTGGTTGCTTAGTTCAATAGTACATACCCGTGGCTGCCGAGTCGCTGATTAAGGTCGTCAGCGACTCTGGCATGCCCGGGAAATAAGGCAGGCATTCAATCCTAAAATATTTTCGTCAGAATCCGAATAACACTCGACAAAAGGAGAATTAAACACCATGCAAATTCAGAAATGTATTCCATTTAATGGCCATGATGTTTTCCTTATACCAGGCACAAGCGAAGGCTTTCTTCTCTATGCCCCAACGCTCAGGAGGTTACTAAAGATAAGCAACAAGCTCGCTCGCATGATAAACGAACATGGCCTCACGCGAGAGACATCCGATAAAGATGTAATTGCTGTTGTATCGCTATTGGATCAATCGCTCAGAGAGGCAATAAAACCATTCCCCATACACATGAGGAAATCAAAGTATTTTCATCTTGCCCTTGGATTGACAAAGGACTGCACACTCGGATGTCTTTACTGTCATGCCAGTGCGGGAAAAAGAGAGGAGATGCCTCCTGAGCTTTTAAATAAGAGTATTCACTACGCCTTTGAGACTGCACAGAAAAACGGCTTAAAAGGCATCAACATTTCCTTTGCCGTTGGCGGAGAACCTACTACGAGTTGGAATTTATTCATCTCTTGCATACGGAAAATAAAAGAGTCGGAAACTCAATATGGCATCCCGGTCTACCTTTCTATGACAACCAATGGGTATTATGGCCCGAATAAGAGACGATTCATAGCAGATCACTTGCATAGCGTCCTTCTTTCTCTGGATGGATCACCTGAAATACAAAACCTGCACAGGCCGTCTATACATGGTAAAGAAAGTTATTCTGTCGTAAGTGATACAGCACGATTTTTCATTGAAAATGTCAGGTCCTTTGCGATTCGTGCTACTATTTCAAATCACAGCGTGAAAATAATGCCAGAGATTGTGGAATTCTTCTCTCAGGAATTTGGAAACCAATATCATTTGGTGTTTGAACCCTTGTTCCACTTGGCAGGGCAACAATCAATATGTCACAACTCTCAGAACCACGGCAAGATGAATTTGTTGATTATTATATTCAGGCAAAAGAGAGGGGAACGAAGCTTGGAATCGAGGTAAGAACCTCTGCAGCCAACCATAGAAGGCTTGTTACCAGCTTCTGTGGCGCGATGTCAATTCCATCATTCACGGTCACGACAAAAGGTATCGTCACGACTTGTGAACGTGACAGTGAAGGAACTGGATACGGCTATGGCAAATTTCTGCCCGAATCAAAAGACTTTATTTTCGATGCACAGAAAATAGAAAACAACAAGACTCATTTGGAGATGCCTTATAAATGCCGTGACTGTTTTTGCAAATGGCACTGTGCTGGAGATTGCCCTGACGTAAGAAATGTTAACTACGATCGATGCTATGTCAATAAAAGGTTAATCCAGTATGAGCTTGAAACGATATTACATCAAACAAACAACAAGAAAACGAAGGGGGGTGATAAAAATGAGCAACGCCATAATGAATCAGGCTGTTTGTAATGAGGAAGCATCGGAGATCTTTGCAAATGCAACTTTGACCTTTGAAGAAAACCTTATAGCGAATGACTCTGATGGATGCCCTCGTTATGGATGCACCTGTATTGCTTATGAGAAGTGCTGTGGCTGCTTTATACAATGAGTGATAAGGCCATGACGCGGGGGTAGCCAGGGTTGGAATAAGTTTACAAAAACGCACCTTTGCCACCTGTGGCAACTCCTCTCATTGCATTAAACAGGATGTATTTTGTCAATCGCAGTAATTTCAAATCAAAAAAGCTTAAAAGATATTTCGTCACCAAAAACTTGAAATGGCCACTTTTGAATCTTAGAAATCAGAAAGGAGGCAATAGAGTTTTAAAATTAAAAAAAGGTGAAAGGTATTTTAATGTGTCTTGTATAGTTTAATGAAATTTTTATGGAGGAACGATAATGAAGGAATATTGCTTTGAGTGTGTTTTTTTTAATCGGCACATTTTAAGAGCGTTCTCCGGTTTCTATATAGAAACAGGTGAAATAATTAGTAAGGAAGAAGTAGAAAAGTGTTTTGTTTGCATCAAAGAGGAAAAACCATTCCGATTTATCCACGAGTCTGAAATTTTCATATAATGAATTTCTATAAAGATGAAACTCATCAGCCGAAATGGTTATTCTTATCGTTATATATTGTTTTCTCCTTCTTCGGTGAAGCATGCGGGTTACTGGATTATATCATTGATTTGCTTTGATGTTAAGCACAAATCTTGTGAGTTTATGAGTAAATATTCAATTTGACAAACAATACCCGTCACCTTATATTAACTTAAGCTTTCGGCGACTTTTTCAACGTAGCGCGAACTTTAGTTCGCATAGGATATAAGCGAACCCCACGCTGGTTCAGGTTTGCAGCCTGAACCGAAACATTTTGGTTCAATCGAGGACGATTGAACCATCCGTAATATATTGTTTCGAAACACACCCCCGTCCCCTCTTGATAGAGGGGAGAGTTACGGTGTTTCCCCTCTAAAAAGAGGGGATTTAGGGGTGTGTTACTATGTAATTTCAAAAACTAAATTGTCTCAAAATTTCACATGCTAGTCACAAAATCTCAAACTAAGACACCCTCACAATCTGTGTTACATCAGTCAGTCCAGTTCCTGAAGGGTGTGGGACCAAAACGAAGCGAAATACTTGGACGCTTAGGGATACACACGATCCATGACATGCTCTCTTATTTCCCAAGGGATTACAAAGACCGTACCCGCATACAAAAGATTTCAGAAGCCAAGATAGGCGCAGAGATTACCATCCAGGCCAAGATTCTTGCCATCAACAACAGAATGGCAAGAAACAGGAAATATATTCTCGAAGCCTTCGTCACGGACGAGACAGGCACCATTGCTGCAACCTGGTTCAACCAGCCTTTCCTTATGAACAAATTCCACGTTGGAGACAATCTATTTTTACATGGCAAGGTTGGCGCATACAAATACCTGCAATTATTAAGCCCGGAATTTGAAGTAATTCAGAATCACGAGACTAACATAAAGGAAGGTGGCATTATCCCTGTTTACCCGCTCACCGAACGTATCAGCCGGGTCCACTTTAGAAAGATTATGAAAGAGGCAGTTCATCATTTTACCGATCGTATTGAAGAACTATTACCTCAGGAAATTCTGATAAAAAATCAATTATTACCTCTTGATAAAGCGATACGAGAGATACATTTCCCCGAAACGTTTGATGCGCTGAAAAGGGCAAAAACACGGCTCGTTTACGATGAACTGTTTACCCTTGAAATGGCCATGGCGCTCAGGAGAAACGGTATTAAAGAAGAAACGGGAATTGCATTCAAGGCGGGGCCGAATGTAGATACGCACATCCGCAAACTCATACCGTTCGCCCTTACCAATGCGCAGGAACGGGTAATTCACGACATTACTATAGACATGCGGAGCAATAAACCCATGAACAGATTGTTGCAGGGAGATGTCGGTTCCGGCAAGACGGTCGTGGCAATTTACGCCATCCTTGTCGCCATAGCCAATGGCTATCAGGCGGCATTCATGGCGCCTACGGAAATATTGTCCGAACAACACTTCCAGACTATTCAGAAATATTTACACCACTCACACGTTCGAATGCAATTACTGACGGGAAGTACAAATTCCAAATTTAAAAAAGATGTTCTTGAAAAAATCAGCACAGGGCAGATTGACCTGGTCATTGGGACACACGCACTTATTGAAGAAACTGTCCAATTCAAAAAATTAGGCCTTGTGGTAATAGATGAACAACACAAATTCGGTGTGATACAGCGTTTGAAATTAAAGGAAAAGGGTTTTCAGCCTGATGTGCTTATCATGACAGCAACACCCATCCCGCGTACGCTTTCCATAACATTGTTTGGCGATCTGGATATTTCAATACTGGATGAAATGCCGCCCGGACGCTCTCCCATCAAGACCTTCTGGATATCCAAAGACAAAGAAGATGAGGCTTACAAATTCATACACGAGGAAATCGCTAAGGGCAGACAGGTTTTTATCGTCTATCCCCTTGTCGAGGAATCCGAAGTTCTTAGTCTTAAAGCAGCCGTCACAGAAGCAAGAAAATTGCAACACGATATATTCCCTGCCTGTAAGGTAGGCTTACTTCACGGGCAAATGAAGTCTGGTGATAAAGATAAGATCATGACGGACTTCAAGGAAAGGAAGTATGATATACTGGTTTCTACGGTAATAATTGAGGTGGGAATAGACGTACCCAACGCCACCGTAATGGTTGTAGAACATGCAGAACGGTTCGGACTCGCCCAACTCCACCAACTGCGCGGACGCATTGGCAGGGGAAGCGAGCAGTCATATTGCCTGCTTTTGGGAAATCCCAAAACCAATGAGGCACGCGAAAGGCTGAAAATTATGACTAAGACCTGCGATGGATTCAAGATTGCAGAAATGGACTTCAAACTGAGAGGACCGGGTGAATTCTTCGGTACACGCCAACATGGACTGCCAGAGTTGAAGATTAGTGACCTCATTAAGGATTTCCCCATACTCAAACAAGCCCGCGCGGATGCCTTTGAAATCGTCTCCAAAGACCCATATCTTACCCAAAAAACACACCAAAAAATCAGGCAAAGAGTGCTGGAAACTTTTAAGGATAAATTAGAACTTATTAGTATTGGATAGTAAAAAAAGATGTTATAATTTTTTCATGGCTCTAAAATTCAATGACAATCTACTCCCTACACTTCCCATTATGGAAGACCTCCAGGTGGACAGGATTATTGGGATTACATCAACTATTCCCATTGAGATCGTCTTTGCCGCCGGGTATATACCGATAGATCTGAATAACATTTTTGTCTGCGACCCGTCTTCTTACAAAATGGTTGAAGACGCCGAATCGGCTGGTCTCCCAAGAAATACCTGTGCCTGGATCAAGGGCATCTATTCGGCTACCAGGAAATATCACATCAAGAAGGTTATCAGTGTCATTCAGGGAGATTGCAGTAATAATCAGGCATTGATGGAGATTTTTCAGTCAGAGGGTATTGAAACCATCCCATTTGCCTATCCACACTCCAAGACAGATAAGAATTTTTTGCAGGATCAATTGGTGAGGCTTGCCGATAGTCTGGATGTGGATTATTCAAAAGCGGAAGAGATGAAGAAGCGCCTTGATGCAGTCCGGGCAAAGGTACATGAAATTGACAGGCTCACGTGGGCTGAGAATACTGTGACAGGCGAGGAAAACCACATCTGGACGGTATCCACAAGCGACCTGATGGGTGACTATACTGTCTTTGAGGAACGTGCCGGAAGGTTTTTAAAATTAGTGCAAGACCGAAAACCCATTCAACAT
>JANLHY010000034.1 GCA_024653795.1 Candidatus Brocadiaceae bacterium
ACATTGAAATTCCTTATATTAAATTTCACAGATTCGGAATATAATTTCGCATACTGGTCTTTCGGGTCGTTGGGGTTGAAATCGTATTCAACCTTTTTCGGCAGCCTGTCGGGGAAATAAGAACGACTGCCATCTGAAAATAAGAGATATTTTCTGCCGTTGGCGGGGTCGGTTTCTGCGTAATTTTGTTTAATAAAACGCCTTGGCCTTCTTACCATATATAGCCGCATCAGTTCACGCCAATCATCTACGTAAGAGCTTTTTTCAAATGCAGGTAAAGTTGCTGCAGAATACTGATATTTAGCCATAAATTGAACCCTGCCGCCGATACTTTCGATGAATTTCTCGGGGCTTATACCCAAATCTTTATCCTCTTGAATAAAAAGGCGAAAGCATAATAACTTTGCTCTCGTTTATCTGGGTATATCAATAAACAGTAACTATCATCCTTCTGCAATCTCGGGAGGCAACGACGGTAATAGCGGTTTGATTAACTCAATTAGTTCGGGTATCCTTTTTTCAGCAAGCGCCCAGATGCGGTCCTGCTTTATTTCTCCGTACTCATGAACGATGACATTCCTCTGGGCGATTATCAAATGCCACGGAATATCGCGGTCTTCAGACTGCATAGATGACCTCTTTTGAACACAAAATTGAATACCTGCGGAACGGATTGCGTAGCGCTGCCTTTTCGACCAAATCTACCTCACGTCCGAAGATCTCCTTTAGTTCATCCTGCATGCGGACGAGGTCAAAAAGGCTCCATTGTGCATCTTCTGAAAAGCTTACAAGTACATCAATGTCACTATCTGAACGGAAATCTCTGTTTAAAACAGAGCCAAAGAGGGCAAGTTCGATGACCTTCCACTTACGGCAGAAGTCCGCTATCTTTTGTTGAGATATCTCTATATTGCGTTTTACCATACTCTATAATTCTAATGCCTGGGAATATCTGGCTATGTTTCTATTTATACGGCATTTTACATTTATTCAAGAAGCATTTCAACCATGGCTTTTGTTGTTCTGGATTCAAGGCATACTCCCACTGATATACCCCGCTTACGACCAAGAAGTCATTCGTTAACTTTTAAATCGGTATCAGTTGCTTCGTTGATTCTTGGCAGATGTATTTTGGTTTACCACAGAGGGAACAGAGAACACGGAGAAATACGAGAGAAAGCACATCTGCTTCTCTGTCATAATCAATCCACATCTTTGTTTTCGGCATTTTTATGAAGTGTGATACTAGTTCATTTACCTCTTTTAGTGTCTTTTCTATTTCTATTGTTGCCATAAAATTACCTCTCTTTCGATATTTATTTTGCAAGGTTTCTTACAAACACGTTTCGAATATGGATAATGCAATGTCTGCGTCGTCCTTCGTGAGAATCAAGGGCGGGCAAAAGCGGATGGCGCTGCGTCCACAACCCAAAAGCAAAAGCCCTTTTGAGAATGCCTTTTGGATAATGCTATCTCGCAGTTCTGGCGCATATTCTTTTGTCTCTTTATCTTTAACAATTTCAACAGCAAGCATCAGCCCCAGCCCTCTAACATCTCCAATAATGGGATACGCGCGTTCTAATTTCTTCAATTCGTTTATCATGTAAACGCCTTGTTTGGCCGCATTATCAATGAGTCCATCTTCAAGAAGCCTGATCGTTGTAAGCGCTGCCTGACAGCTAACAGGATTGCCACCAAACGTACTTGCATGGCTGCCTGGCAGCCAATTCATTATTTTCTCTGATGCAACCGTGGCGGATAAAGGAAGTCCTGATGCAATACCCTTAGCAATAGTAATAATATCGGGGATTATATCAAAATGCTCGGAAGCAAACATCTTCCCTGTACGCCCCATGCCCGATTGTACTTCATCGGCAACATAAAGGATATCGTAATCCCGTGTCAACTGATACAGCGCCTTGTGAAACTCTTTTGGAGGCACAATGTATCCACCTTCTCCCTGGATAATTTCAACAAAAATCGCTGCAACATCTTCTGGCGGGACCTTCATTTTAAACAGTTCTTCCCGTATCCAGGTTACACATGCCATATGACAATTATCTGGAGTCAGTCCATAATGACATCTGTAACAGTATGCATAGGGAATGTGAATCACTTCAGGAATTAATGGGAGAAAATGCTTGCGCTGATTTAATTTGCTCGCAGTCAGAGAAAGCGCCCCCATGGTTCTTCCATGAAATGCATTGTAAAAGGCAATGACAATGCTGCGCTTTGTGTGGTAGCGTGCCAATTTGAAGGCAGCCTCTACAGATTCAGCGCCAGAATTCCCAAAGAAAACCCTTTTAGTATAAGATCCTGGACAAATTGCAGAGAGTTTTTCTGCTAGTTGAATTTGCAAGGGATTATAAAAATCTGCGCCTGACATGTGAATAAGCGTATTTGCCTGACTGGAAATCGATGCAACAATCTGGTCGTGATTGTGACCGGTATTGCAGACAGCAACTCCTGCTGTAAAATCGAGGAAAATATTATCATCAACATCCGTAACAGCCATGCCTTTTGCGCTTTTTACCACCAATGGATAGCTTTTTGTTGAGGATGGCGAGACAAATATTTTTTCCCTTTCCATGTATTGAGTTGCGTTGGGACCGGGGAGTTTAGTGTGTATGCAAGGATAGTTTTTCATTAGTTTTTCTTTTGACAATAATACTTATATACCAAATCGGCAAAGGCCTCCAGGGCGTATGAACCTTTCCCAAGGTCTGCAAGACATCTTCTGAATTCACGTAAATTTTTAAAATTTTCTGATATATACTGGGCAACAAACGTTTCTGCGGAGATAAAGTTTAATTCCGGCCCTTTATCATCCGGACCCTGATAAATTTTATAAGCCACAATATCGGTAATCATTTTTAAGTTAACGTCTTTTACTCTTGAAATCATAGTTTTGACAATTTCAAAGCTCAGGAGTTGCTTATCCTGATAGTAATTAAACACCGTATCAGCAAATTGATTAATGGATTTCATCCCCTTATCAAGTTGAGACAATTGATTTGTAAAAGAATCCATATCCTTAAATTTCTCAGATATATATTGAGCTACGGACTCCGCAGCCGCCAAAAAGTTTGATTCCGGTCCCATATCTTCCGGACTTTCCGACATCTGATATGCCACAATATCGGCAATAGTTTTCAGTGAAATGTCTTCTCTGCTGTGAATTTTACCTTTTATTAGTTCTTTATCTATTGGCATTTTATACCCTCCGTTATCTCGTAAATAAAAAATCTACACTTGCACTTGACAACCATATATTTTATAAATATATTTACATTAACATTTATTCTTCTTAAAAAGTGTATTATGGAAACAAAAGCAAAAAATAGATTTATAAACCCGATTACGTTACCACATTACGAATTTACGATAAAGTCG
>JANLHY010000064.1 GCA_024653795.1 Candidatus Brocadiaceae bacterium
TGTCACCATAATATCCAAAGGTGTCACGCCGTCCCGCACGTCTACTACAAAGAGAATTAAATCAGCCATGGAAAGTGCAGTTTCTATCTGGGCTTCTATGTCTTCTGTAAGGCCATCCACGTCCTTTACGCCCATCCCGCCTGTATCCACTAATTCAAACACGTAATCGTTGTATCGAATTTCTGTTGAGACGCGATCCCTCGTAACGCCACTGGTGGGCTCGACAATGGAGATCCGGCGTCTTGCAAGACAGTTGAGCAGGGAAGATTTTCCTACATTCGGCCTGCCGACAATAGTAACAACTGGGATATTCATTACTTTATTCAGGTTTTAAAATTCTCATAATCAAAATGTTCATTAGCGCGCACCAAAAATACGGTGAATGCAATGTCGCAATCCCTTATTCATCAGGTCAATGATTTCTACCGGACGAAAAGGTGTGTGGGTAAGGATGGAATATTCTCGTCTCAATCCCTTATTCATCAGGTCAATGATTTCTACCCCACCCTTTTTAAAAATAAAGAATACGGATGCTTACAGATGCATTTTCTGTAACCTATCTTTTTTTGACTCATAGATGCTTCTGCCCTCATTAAAATTTAAATTAAACACCTTCACCTTCTTTTGACTTGTATCCTTCTTCTGTAGAAGAGCGTCCCTCTTTAGTACCTTCTGTTGGCGAAGAAAGTTTATCGGTTTCTTTCGCCGATATTTCTGTTTTTTCTTCTATCTTTTCTTCCAGATACACATCAGTTATATCTGTGCTATCAATTTCTTTTCTGAGCAGGAAATAGATAATTGTCTTCGCAGAAAGCAGGTAGGTAGTTACAAATGTCCATACTGCCAGCTTGATCAATCCGACATAAAGAATTAACATACCTGCCAGGAATTTCAAAGGCCAGCTATCAAGAGAAACCACCGCAGTTTTTGTCTCAGCAGAAGGCATAGTGCAAAATCCGAGGCATGCAATGTCGCACTTTTGTAATATAAAAGTCTGAACCGCCTGAAACTTCTGTCCCATACCCAAACCCACTGTACAGAAGGACAGGCGTATCATCAACCATGCTACAAATGCAATAATTATCAGACAGGCCAGTCCATACAATGTATTTACAATACAGTACCAGATAAATTGTTTGGGGCGTGCGAGGACGTAGCTATATGCCCTGCTCATTGCATCAAAGGCATCTGACCCTTCTGTACTGATTGTAGGAAACATGAAACACAATCCCAAAGCGCCTATTACACCAACAAAGACCATGAGAAATCCGGAAAGTATGGCAAGAGGAAAACCCAATGCCACTGCTATCTCACCAAGAACTGGGATTCGCCCAATCATGCCGCCTACCACATTGCACAAGGCGAAGAAAAGGACACCAATTACCGGCACCAGCGGCGACCAGAAATAAGACCAGAACTTTTTCCTGGCAAATTTCAGGGCGTCCATCAGACTTACACTTTCGTCTCTTGCATAGTCCAGCGAGGCAATGCGTGTAATTGCCCCCCCTATCAACGACCAGATGGCTAGCAGCCCAAAAACGAGTACCACGAGAACGACAAATTCCCCGAAATCCAGAGGCATAATCGCTAATAACAAATTTTTTATAGCGAGAGGTATGCCTTCCCTGGCCGAACATAAGACGAGTTTTATAAAGGCATAAGGATTGGCGCTAACCAACTTTAATGCCGAGAAAAATGCAACTGCAACCACGCACCAAATCAAACTCGCCAAAAGACCAATGTATCCAAGAAACATCTTCTTGGGGTCAAATGCCATCTTGAAGGCGCGAAAAATATCGCGCCAGTCATGTACGACAGTTTTTGTTTCACCCATTTTTTCCTCCTTTTTTTTCTATTCGACTCAATGCTTCAGGAGTCATTGGCTCCTCAATACGATACCTTTCATCCAGCCATGCTCCGAGGTCGATAAGCTTGCACCGCTCACTGCAAAAAGGAAAGTTTGGCAATTCTTTTATATTCTGATAGACAAACTCCTTTTTGCAATTGGGGCAGTTTATTTTCGGCATGTTTTCTTTTATTTTTTCTCTGCGGCTTTTGTGTCAGATTTTACAGATTCGGTTTCCTTTTTAGCCTTAGACTTGTATTCTTCACTCCGGTAATCTGTCTGATAGAAGCCAGAACCTTTAAAAATAATAGCGCTACCACATCCAATTACTCTCTGGACTTTCAGTTTCCCACAGGCAGGGCACTTTTTTACCGGCTTTTCCGTAATGTGTTGAAACAACTCAAACGAATGGTCACACCCATTACACTTGTAATCGTATGTTGGCATATTTTCTTCTCAGTTATTTATTTAGCCAAACTTAACTAAATAATAAACTGATGTTTACCTCCTTCCTTAAAAAATATTCTTCATTTTCTCAAAAAATTTCTTTTGCCGGGGAGAAACATTTTTTTTCTCCAGTTCCGCAAATTCCCGTAGCAGCTCCTCCTGCCTGGAGGTCATCTTCGTTGGAACTTCAACAATCACCTGCACCAGGAGATTGCCCCTCCCATACCCATGTATATTAGGAAATCCTTCTCCACGAATCGGAACAACTTCATTGTTCTGCGTCCCTTTTGGTATCTTTACCTGAATAACACTGCCCGTAAGCGTAGGCACATCAATAGTACAACCCAGGGCGGCATGTGCAAAAGTAATCGGGACTTCACAAAGAACGTCATTCCCATGTCTTTTAAAGATAGGATGAGGCGTAACATGGATGTCGCAATACAAATCTCCAGGGGCTGCTCCATTTTCACCCGGCTCTCCCTGTCCTGTCAACCTCAACCGGGTTCCATCCTCAACACCAGATGGAATCTGAATAGAAATAATTGACTTTTTTGGATAGCGGCCGGAGCCGCCGCATTTAGGGCACGGAGACTCTACAATCTTGCCATTACCATGACATTTAGGACACGTAGTGCGGAGTGTAAAGAATCCTTGTGACTGCTGCACCTCCCCTCTGCCTTTACAATATGGACAGTTTACGGGAGAAGTACCCTCCCGGGCGCCGGTTCCCCGACATGTCTCACACAGTTCTCTGCGAGTCAGTTCAATCTTTTTTTCAACACCTATAGCCACTTCTTTAAAATCGATCTCAATATCACATTTCAGGCTCGCCCCCCGACGTGCTGCCCTACCCCGACCCCTTCCTCCACCAAAGAAGTCTTCAAAGATACTCCCCCCGCCAAAAATATCACCAAAGGCGTCAAAAATATCTTCCATGTTGGTATAACCACGGGATTCGGCGCCTCTCAGACCATCTATTCCATATTGATCATATCGTTTTTTTTTATCAGAATCGCTTAGTACACCATAAGCCTCAGCAGCCTTCTTAAATATCTGTTCAGCTTCCTTATTTCCAGGATTTCTATCCGGATGATATTTCATAGCCATCTTACGATATGATTTTTTAATCTCTTCCCCGCTTGCGGTTCTATCAACACCTAAGATTTGGTAATAATCTTCTTCCATGTATATCGTCTTTATATTAAGTTATTATTTTAATGTTTAGAAATTTCAAACTATTGTTCCTCCCCCTTGAGGGGGGAGGCCAGGTGGGGGTGAAGGAAAAAGCTACACATCCTCCCCTAACCCCTCCCATCGAGGGAGGGGAATATTTAGTTGCCGAAAGCCTAATTTCAAAATTATAGTATATAAAACAGCACAAAATCAAGGGTGTTTTAAATACACCATAAATAACGACAAAAACCAGCCCATTGTTTTTTGAAATAATATTTTTGAGTGTATAAAAGCAAAAAGGCTACTCATCGCAGCCTTTTTACTTTTATACGTTATGTAAATTTTCAATAAATGCCTGATTAATGGATACTGCCTTCGATCTCCTTTTCTTCTTCATCTTCCTTCAGCTCAGTAATCATGGTTTCTGTGGTTAACAAGAGACCAGCAACACTGGCCGCATTTTGTAAGGCAACACGAGATACTTTCGCAGGATCCACAACCCCTGCATCAAACATATCTACATAATTTCCTGTATTGGCATCATATCCCACATTGGTCGACAATTCCTTCACCTCTTCAAGGACTACTGAGCCATCGGAGCCAGAATTGGAGGCAATTTGACGCAGCGGAGACTCAAGCGCCTTTGTTATGATATCCACACCAACTTTTTCATCACCTTTAAATTTTTTACGCGCTTCATCGAGTGCAGGCATTGCCCGCACAAACACGACGCCGCCTCCCGGCACAATCCCCTCTTCTACTGCAGCACGGGTTGCATGCAGCGCATCTTCCACTCGCGCCTTCTTCTCGTTCATCTCTGCCTCAGTTGCGGCGCCAACATGAACAACAGCCACGCCTCCGGCTAATTTTGCCAGCCTTTCACTGAGCTTTTCTTTGTCGTAATTTGAAGTGGTTTGCTCGATCTGGTTTTTGATTTGATT
>JANLHY010000092.1 GCA_024653795.1 Candidatus Brocadiaceae bacterium
AGCTGCTTGCAATAATGATGGGAATGCTGGCATACGACCGATCTGATTTCAGTTGTTTAAGAAAGGCATCGCCTGTCATTTCGTCGAGTAACAAGTCCAGAATGATGAGGTCAGGTTTGTCTTCCTTTATTCTTTCAAATGCCTGTTTCCCATCGAGGGCGCGATTGACGCTATAATCTGTACCTTCGAGCATCATCGCATAAAAAAAGAAAAACTCGTCTTCGTCTTCTATGATGAGTATTTTTTTACTCAAAGCATAGACTCCTTTTTTGTTTTATAGTTTACGAAGCGCCTTCTTGAGCAATTGGTAATGTGAATTTAAATGTGGAGCCTTTTCCGCTGCCCTTACTTTCCACCCATAAATGTCCTTTGTGAACTTCAATGATATTTTTGCATATCGCAAGGCCTACCCCGGCGCCATCCACCCTTGGGCGTTCCTGGAAGAATCTTTCGAATAGTTTTCCGAACTGTTCTTTTGGCAACCCGATACCAACCCCTGTATCTTTTACGGCGAATTCTATGCAGGCATCCCTTTGTTCCAGGAAAATGTGTATTTCTCCTTTTTCAGTATATTTTATGGCATTATCTATGAGGTTGGTAATTACACGCTGAATTTCTTCCTTGTCACCAATCACTGCCGGCAATCCTTGATTCACGTGATTTATCAAAGCCAATCCCTTTTTTTCAGCTAAAAGTCTCATCCCCGTAATTGTCTGTAAAACTAGCGCATCCATATGGATGGGTTCCTTCCTAAACACCATTCTGCCTGATTCCAAAACAGACAGATCAAGTATACTTCCAATGGTCTTTCGTAATCTTTGTAAACTATCGTTAATTATCTTGCTGAATTTTTCTTCTTTTGAACGGTCAATATGCTCTTTTTTTACCTCTTTGGACCAGAGGTCAATTGCCATTTGCACCTGCGCAACAGGCGATTTAAGTTCATGTGATACATCTCGTATCATTTTGTCCTTCATCTGATCAAGTGTCAATAATTCTTTATAAGCTTTTTCTAAATTGCTGCTTTGTATTTCCAGTTCCTGATTA
>JANLHY010000146.1 GCA_024653795.1 Candidatus Brocadiaceae bacterium
TTGCTGGATGATAACAGGCTATTGGCAGAGAATTCTATTGAAAATGAAATGGACGCAGCGGAAAGTATTGAATCGTTTGAAACGGAAGAACAACCTGAAAATGTGTATAATTACGTACTTAACTTTATTAATGAGGGCGAACTATCTCGATTTGTTGATATCGAAGAGATAAAAACAGGATGTAAATTAAAAATTCCTGCGCATCTGTGTTTCGAAAAAGGCGAATCAGTCTTGAAACGGGAAGCATATGCGACCTTTGACAAATTAGGCGCCATATTACAAATTGTCAGAGGTAATATTGTAATTGACGCGAATACAGAAAAGGTCACAAAAGAGATTGATTTACCGATAAATAGGGCTGCCACTATCTGTGAATATTTTATGGCTAAAGAAGATATAGAACCCCGCCGAATTGCAATATTGGGGAATCGCACAAATGCCAATGACGAAGATACTATCGAAATTACCCTCCTGAAAAAGTAGCGCATCATCCCATAGTTAATTAATTGTACGTCTTTGCAAAGGAATTAACAGTGCCCGTCCTAAAGAGGAAAAAGATATTTGATGCAAAAACCCCCGACATGTTTTTGTTCTCGTATGCTGCACTTGCGACCTTATTGCTGGCATTCTTTATCATTATTAACTCCTTCACAGATGAAAAGAAGAAGGAGTTTATTGAAGAATTTCGAGAATCTTTTAAAAGAAGAGAAATAACTTTTGGACTGGGTGGCATATTTAACGGCGAGAACCTTAAAAGATCTGAAAAAATCAAAAAAATGAAGTATATTTATCCAGAAAATAAAACTAAACCAATCGAAGGTGGCGACAAAAGGATTGATTTATTAGATCGAGAAGAAGATCAAGTGCCTGCGTCCGCTGTAATTATTTTTAAAGAGAACGAGAGCACGCTCTTCATGGAAGGAAAGCGCTCCCTGGACAATTTAATTGATTTAATTGGAGATAGACCGTGTTCTCTTGTTATAGAGGGTCATACTAGAAGGAATTTTGTTCCCTCAAAAGGATACGACAACTGCTGGAAGATTTCTTTAGACCGTGCAAAGGCAGTAGCTGATTATCTCCATGAGAAAGGTAATATTTCACGGAAGAGATTGATTACTATCGGATGCGGAAACAACAAACCTTTGACGAAAAATATTAAAAACGACGGGCACAATGACCGCGTATCCATAATCATCAACATACTGAGATAACCCGTACTTCTTTTAGCTTGACAATTCCTCCCTGGTGTGATATTAATTTCACTCATGAAAATTATTCTAAACTCTTTATTGATTGCATTTCTCGCATACCTTTTTTTACCGTTATTCAATAGTGGCATTGCCGGTGAAAAAGGCAAAGACATAATTATTCATAAAAAAGACATTATTATCCGTTCCGATGAACTTAAAGCAGAGCCTGAAAAAGATAAAAACGCCGAAGTATTCAAACCTATCGAAAAACCTGTAGAAAAAAAACGAGAAACACCCAGCCTTGATATCGTTGACAAATATTTAAAAGAAGGGAAAAAATATGAGGCAAGAAATGCCTTATCTGATATATTTATCAATAAAAAAATACCGGAAAAACAAAAAGAGGTAAAGGAACTATTAGATAAATTAAACGAAGAATTAATCTTCTCACCCGTGCCCTCTCCAGATGCTACCATGTATACAGTTCAAGCCGGCGATATCATGGCACGCATTGCCAAACAATTTAACACAAATTATGAACTGATTATAAGGATTAACAACAAATCCCCCACGAGACTGAATATAGGAGACAAATTAAAGATAATTACGGGAAAGATGAAAATATTAATTAGTAAAAGCGATTTCACTCTGACTTTGCTGCTCAATGATCTTTATGTGAAACAGTACCGTATCGGCATAGGGAAAAACGATAAAACCCCGGTTGGTACGTTTGAAATAAAAAATAAGATGAAAGAGCCAACGTGGTATTCGCCCAATGGCGGTATATTCCCTTATGGACATCCGGAAAATATTCTTGGCACCCGGTGGATTGGTTTTAAAGATAAACCAGACCTGTATGGTTATGGGATTCATGGTACGACACTACCTGATTCGATTGGCGCTGCTTCGTCAAATGGATGTGTTAGAATAGTGAATAGCGATGTGGAAGAGCTCTATGATTTTGTAACATTAGATACTGAAATTATTATTCAAAGGTGATAACGCATGTATAGAAACGAGCCTCTCGAAAAATATTTAAAAGATGCGGCTGCCGGAACACCTGCGCCAGGTGGTGGAAGTGTGGCATCGCTGGTGGGCGCTTTAGCGACAACGATGTCCTCCATGTCGGCAAACTTCACCATTGGCAAGGAAAAATTTAAACAATACGATTCTCAACTGAAGAGGCTACTTGAAGAGTGCGAAAAGAGCAGAGAAACTTTGTTGTCTTTGATGGAAGAAGATATTGCAGTTTATAGCAAGCTTAATAGCGCTTTTTCCTTACCTAAGTCGAACGAAGCTGAAAAGAAATTACGGTCAGAAGCAATACAGAATGCAACTATTATTGCTATGGAAGTTCCTTTAAAAGCGACAATGTGCTGTCTTTACATACTGGAACTGACGCGAGAATTGGTAGATATTGCAAATCCGAATCTGATATCAGATGTTGGAGTGTCTGGGTTTTTGGCTGAGGCAGCATTTCAATGCGC
>JANLHY010000172.1 GCA_024653795.1 Candidatus Brocadiaceae bacterium
AAATATGTCGCAAAGCATTGATAAGTCATAAGTTAAGTCGAACTCGACTTATGACTTAAAAATATTTTTTTATGCGCGTTTTTTAACAAAGTAATGTTAAATCCACATATTCCCGTTTACACGAGGACAAGTTTTATAATGGCACAAATTATTCCCCTCTTGGGAGGGGTAAGGGGTGGGTCCCTTGGGCGTGGAATCTCCGTGAATATTTCACGAATTACCGACTTACCCACCCCTAAATCCCCTCCCAAGAGGGGACTTTTTAGCTCGAAAATCTGTATTCAAAGTGAAAATTATGAAAAAGGCGTTAGACTTGAAATAGTCAACGCCTTTTTTTTATTAAAGATTGATTTTTATTCTTTTATTATTAAAATACCCGAAAAGAAACGTATGTAATTTAGCTACTTTCGTGTCTTTCGTGGGTAACGTAAACTTATGTCCCTAACTGACCGTCACACCCGATATCAATCTCCGCTTTCTGAACGCTATGCCAGCAAGGAGATGTGTTACATCTTTTCTGATCAATATAAATTCAGCGCCTGGCGGAAACTCTGGATTGCACTTGCGGAGGCACAGCATGAACTTGGCCTAAAAACTATTACCAGCGATCAGATCGATGAAATGCGATGCTTTCAGGACACGATCAACTTTGACGTTGCGCGGGAATACGAGAAAAAACTCAGACACGATGTAATGTCACACATTCATGCCTATGGTGAGCAGTGTCCAAAGGCAAGGCCGATTATCCATCTCGGTGCAACCAGCGCTTACGTCCAGGACAATACCGAGCTTATCCAGATGAAGGAAGGGCTGCGTATTATCCTTGCAAAATTAGTAAACATTGTAAGCGTGCTTTCAAATCAAGCGACGAAATATAAAGACCTTGCAACCTTAAGTTTTACTCATTTCCAGCCAGCTCAGCCAACAACATTAGGGAAACGGATTTGCTTATGGATACAGGATTTTATTTTCGATATCGAAGAAATCGAAATGCGGATCAAGGGTTTAAGGTTCCATGGCGTAAAGGGTACAACAGGCACACAGGCCAGCTTTATGACGCTTTTTCATAATGATACCGAAAAGGTAAAAAAACTTGACGATCTTGTTACCAGGAAGATGGGCTTTGATGGTTATTATCCTGTGACAGGGCAGACCTACAGTCGAAAAATTGATAGTCAGATTGTGTTTGGCCTTGCGGGTCTTGCGCAATCTTCCCATAAATTTTCCAACGACATGCGATTGCTTCAACACCTGAAAGAGGTGGAAGAACCATTTGAGGAAGAACAAATCGGTTCATCAGCCATGGCTTACAAGAGAAACCCCATGCGGTGTGAGCGGATAGCCGCCCTTGCACGTTACGTACTCTGCAACTGTTTGAATCCGGCATTTACAGCCGCTGCCCAGTGGTTTGAAAGGACGCTGGACGATTCTGCCAACAAAAGAATTTCTGTCCCTGAGGCATTCCTTGCCATCGACGGCATATTAAATATTGTGTTAAACGTTGCGTCTGGATTTAGTGTTTATCCCCCCATTATAGCCCGCCATCTTGCTGATGAATTGCCTTTTATGATAACTGAAAACATCCTTATGGAGGCTGTGAATGCCGGCGGGGACCGCCAGGAACTCCACGAAAAGATTCGCAGGCACGCAATGGATGCTGCCCAGAGAATGAAAGAAGAAGGCAAAGAAAATGACCTTTTAGAACGCATCGGAAATGACCCCTCATTTTTAAAGATAAAATCCAGTCTAAAGGAGATTTCAGACCCAACGAGATTGGTTGGCAGGGCGCCACAGCAGGTGGAAGAATTTACAAGCCAGGTTATACACCCGCTTCTGAAACGAAATACTAACCTTATTGATAAAAAATTAATACCTTCACTGACTGTTTAAATTAAGAAGTATAGAAATGATCTGTGTAGATTCGGGTAAACAAAGCGAATCTGACGTAATCTGCAATTTTATGGTACCATAGGAGGGAAATTATGGTTTATCGAGTATTAATTGAAAAAGGCGAAGATTTTGGCTATGTAGCACATTGTCCCGCCATACCAGGATGCCATTCTCAGGGAGATACCATAGAGGAGGCTATAGAAAACATAAAAGACGCTATAAAATCCTGCATCGAGGTTTTGGATAAGGATTTGCTGTCTCAAGCTAAAGAAGTCGCATATTTTGAGGTTACCATATAATGTCCTCTGGACTACCGGTAATTTCAGGGAAAGAAGCTGTAAAAGCCTTTGAAAAGGCAGGGTGGAAATTTGTGAGAATTGGCAGCAGCAGGCACATGATAATGAAAAAAGAAGTCGTTTTTGCGACTCTTTCTATTCCCGACCATAAAGCATTAGACCGCGGACTTCTCAGGTCACTAATAAGAGATGCATATCTATCGATAGAGGAATTTAAAAAACTTTTAGAGCGGTAATGATGGGTTCGCTTCACTTCACCCCCCCCCTGCCTGCCGCAGGCAGGGAGGATTTTTATGCTGATCCGCATAAGACGCCATGATAACAAATACCAAGCGCTCAAGTGGTTGAGCATACAGGCATTATCGCAGCAGCACTCGCTGTTTCAAAGGCGTGTTATAGGGATCAGAAACCGATGTTCCGCATACTATGCGGATCAATCTAATCCTAAAACAAGCGAGGTTTTTTAAGAAAGCGTACCTGGTACGTTTTTTTGGTACAGAACAAGCATTTCTGCGCGGTGTTCACCATTTCTAAACTGGTTTTGGCCATTTAACGATAGAAATTGTTCTCAAGAATTTCATCGCATTTACTCCATTTTTTACCTGCTCTACCACATTCTCCTGATCGCACCGTCCATTCGCTAACTCCACCACTTCTGCCGATGTCAAATCACGTCGTGTGGTTATATAAAAAAAGTGCCGAATGTCATCAAATAACACCCGCTCTCCTTTTTCCACGCTCAGGTTCTTTCTCACTACCACGATTCGATAGCTCTGTTTGCATTTTCCCGGCTGATA
>JANLHY010000173.1 GCA_024653795.1 Candidatus Brocadiaceae bacterium
AGGCTTTTCCCTTATTGAACTTTCCATAGTGCTGGTGATAATGGGTATTCTTATTAGTTTTGGCACAGGTATGATAGCGCCTTTGACGAAGAGGGTAAAATATACAGAAACGAGGGAAGTAGTGAATGCTGCGGTAGAATCAATAATAAGTTTTGCATCAGCAAATAATCGTATTCCAACTACATCAGAGTTTCAAAGTATAGTAAGGACTCCAAGAGATGCGTGGGCAAAGGATTTATATTACATTCCGGATGTAAATTTAGATGACTTAAACGCGGGAGGTGTATGTGGAAGAAAAACAACGGGTATAACGGTAAGGATCTGCACGAATGCCCTGTGTACATCTTACAACGATATTTCCAACGTGGCATTTGTAATTGTAAGCGGATCTGAAAATTATAATATTCAAACGAATAATGTTAGCGGCAGGGTTACAGTTTATCAGACAGGCACTATCAATATAGATAACTATACTACTGACATGAATAGGCCTGAAACATATGATGATCTTATTAAATGGATAACCCTCAATGAACTCAGGGCAAAGGCAGGATGTCAAGGGAGTCAACTCAAGATAATAAACAACGAACTTCCTTATGGTTTTCAAAATAGTCAATATATTGCTACGGTATTTGCTGATGGCGGAGTTCCTTTTGGGAGCGGCGGGAAATATAAATGGTGCAGACAGGAAAGCGCATCTACCGGACTAACATTTAATCCATCAACCTTAAGCGCTAATGCTTTAGGACTATCTGAGAATTTATGGGGTCAAGCAGACAGTCTTACTATTTCAGGGACGCCTACAGCCTTTGGTAATTTTACCCTTACCGTTTTTGTAAGGGACGATAATGATACTTCAGGCGCTAATGATAATATCACACAGAAAACTCTTGTATTAACAATAAATCCGGCGAGCAGTTAGGATATTAAATACTTTATATGCGGTTTATCTTCACAAATGAGTCAAGTTTTTAAATATAACAACAGAAACCACAGATTTCACAGATTACACAGATAAAAAATACCAATTCATAAAATCTGTGCAATCTGTGAAATCTGTGGTTCCAATCCCCGTTTTCACGAGGACAAGACTCGTTTATTGGTCTGAGGCTTCGCCTCGCTAGTTATTCTGTCACTTTAATCGTTCGTATTCAGCAAATTCTTTTTCAGCCTCTGTTATCATGCCCTTCTTTTTATAAGCAAGACCAAGATTGTAGTGGACATTAGGCATATTCGGCTCGATGGCGGCGGCCTTCTGGAACTCCCTTATTGCTTCGTCATACATCCCTTTTTTACCATACTCAATGCCCTTTTCATTAATCTTTTTTATGTCTAATCCACTGGCAACCTCATTTTGTCGTTCTTCAGTTATTCTCCCTGCAGATACTACTGGAGGAGAGGACTGTACAGAACCGCTATCTTCTGCATTCTTGATACCAGACGTCTTCTTAGCAGCCGTTTTTTGTGCAGTGCTCTTGGGCTTGGCGCTGGCTTTTTTTGGTGTTTTCTGTGCAACAGATGTTTTTTTTGCAGCCACCTTTGTTTTTTTAGAAGAGGTAGCTACCTTAGGTTTGCTGGACAATTTTTTATAAGCAACTTCTAAGGATGTGGCTTTTTCCTTTAGTTTAACATGTTCGTTTTCCAACGTGGATTGTTTTGCTTTCATCTGTGCATATGCCTTGTTGAGCTTGTCCTTTTCAGACGCAAGCATATTAATGCGCCCTTCGAGGTTTTGGTCCATCGCTTCAAGGTTATCCGATCTCTGGTCCAATCCATTAATCGTCTGGCTAAGCCCTGTATGGAATTGATGCATCGCACTTTTCTGAAACCTCTCATCCTGTTTCGCATATTTATAAGGATTTTCTATTCCGAGGGCTGTTTCGGGGTATGCAACTGATGCCAACGATATCAAAGGAACTATAAGGGCTACATATTTAGTTAATTTTTTCATTTTTAGATATATTACATCTAAGAATTGCATTTGCAAGTATTTTTAATCATCTTTACAAAATATTTATAACACGGACATGCAGTCTGTTTATGAGGTAATTGGTTTTTTACATTGACTTCTTTTGTAAATATCAATATCATTTATCTCGTTAAAACAAATATTTCTACTAACCCTTTTGGAGTACAGGTAGATGAAAAACGAAAAAACCAAGAAGAGTCTTTGTTTCGGATGTAATTATGCGATTGTCTTGGATGGTAAAATTGCTTTTTGTAATATACTCATGCGTAACGTGTCATACAAGTCGTGTACTGCCTTTGAACGTAATTGGCAGATAAACGATATCGTTCCGGAAAAAACGAAAGAAAGAAAAAAAGACCATTAA
>JANLHY010000193.1 GCA_024653795.1 Candidatus Brocadiaceae bacterium
ACAGATGATTATTCATTTCTCAAAGGAAGGCGAACCTGTTCTCCTCGAAATACTTGATGCAAAAGATTTCATACTTAATTCACTTTCAAGTGTTGTAAAGGAAAAAGAGGTAGCCATTCCTTAAAAGACCGACTAACACGTTGCAAAGGATTTAGTAGGCTTGGGGTCAAACTCTTGAGCGGATTTACATTTGCAATCTGAACCCTTAAATTTTCCTTGATTATAATAACGCAAGGGACAGTATAGTATTCGAATCAACGATCGATGGCGTATTTGTTTTGAGTGGCGTAGCGGTAACGCAGAACAGGTCGAAATTGTCGATTATCATTAAGGAGTTAAGCATGACTAAGTATCGTATTGCACCAGTGCACCCTGGGGTATATCTAAAAGAATTACTCGATGAATTAAAAATATCACAATACCGGCTCGCACAGGATTTGGGCGTGCCCGCTATGAGGATTAATCATGTGGTACATGGCAAACGTCCCGTAACTGCAGAGCTTGCCTTGCGTTTAGGGCGCTATTTTGGTCAAAGCCCTCGCTATTGGATGAATTTGCAAAGTCGGTATGATATGGATATTGCTGAAGATTTCTTGTCCGAACAGGTAGTACGTGAAGTACGCCCATTGATGACAGCCTTGTAACACCAAAAGCCAGCCAAGTTGAGGACAAGTCTGGATTCCCGCCAAAAGCATGCGGGAATGACATGCCTTATATTTATGTTTTGGAAATACTTCTCGTCGGTTTAATCCTTGAGATGACAAAAAGCGGCACGGACACTACAAACACGGAGATGCTTATAATTTGAGCTATGGTGAAAAGATTAAAGAACAGCGGGTTATCACTTCGGAGCGCTTCCATGCAAAATCTTATGATGGGATAAATTATTCCAAAGAGCAAAAAGACCTCTCCATTCCTCTTCCGATACTTGAAGAACACACTGAGGATAAAGAAAAGCGCAACATCCGAAAGAAATGAATACAATTGGGTGGGATGGATGGGAAGTGCATGCGTATCAGCAAGGTGGACCAATCCGAGTTCGTACTGATGGAGAAAGGCAGGACTGCCATCGACCATACCCGTTTTGTCCATCGTTCTTGGAAATTGGATTGACCAAGGGATATGCGGCGCAATTTTTCCGAAACAACATCCGTTCAGAAAACAACCGATACGACCAAAACCAAGTCCCAATGCGGCAGACGGAGTAACAATATCGAGAATATTAAGGAAGGGCAACCGGTGCTTCTTAACAAAAATAAACAAGGTAACGATAGCGCCAAACAGCCCTCCGTAATAAACTAAACCACCTTCGTACACCTTAAAGACGCTTAAGAGATTGTTTCTATAATCATCGAAGAATTGGATAATGTAAAAAACCCGCGCCCCCAGAATTCCAGCACAGACAATATAAATCCCAAGGTCTGTAATCTTATTGGGATCGATGCCTTCTTTCCCGGCCCTCCAGCGAGCGATGGTAATGGCTACAAAAAAAGCCACCATCAACATGAATCCATAGGAATAAACAGGAAAGCTCTTGTGTAAAAATGGCAGGGGAATTTCGAATAAGATTCTTCTCATGTCTGGAGAGTTTTGATGAGCTTATTGTTCCCGTCTACCAGGATGATCTTCGGTTTCCAGTTCCTTGCGTCTTTATCTTCCACGAGGCAATAAGAAATGATAATGACCCGGTCGCCTGGTTGTGCCCATCGTGCTGCAGCTCCATTTAAGCAAATAACACCAGAGTTACGTTCTCCTTCTATGACATAAGTCTCAACACGCGCCCCGTTGTTAATATTGAGCACCTGCACCCGTTCGTAGTGCAAGATGTCTACCGCTTCTAGAAGGGCTTTATCAATGGTGATACTTCCATTATAATTAAGATTGGTCTCTGTTACTGTTGCAGCATGGATCTTTGATTTGCACATCTCCCGCACCATTGTCTCTCCCAATAGTTTAATTGCAAAAAATTTTTTTGGACGCAGATGAACACAGACTTCGTCGTGATGGTTCGATAGACTCACCATGCACGGCGCTGCATCCTGAGTTCATCGAAGGATCAGTCGAACGATTGTCAGGATTAAACATCAAATGTACAAATTTTATCCTAAAGTACTCCAAAATCAACAGGAATCCTTATTGTTTTGCAGGTGGGTAATAACTCCGGACACATGTCTTGACCAGGTCAACAATCTCTTCGTCTTTTAGCTTGCCTTTAAAACCCGGCATTTTTCTCTTGCCGTTGGCTATCGCTATAATTAATCTTGAATCAGAGACATTATCCTGCCATTTGGTATTGGTAAAATTAGGAGTCTTGAAGATCCATCGCCCGACAAAACAGCCTTTGCCGTTAACCTTGTGACATTTCCGGCATTCCCTGTCATAGACAGCCCAGATACCGCCTTTGTCAGATAAAGCCGTCTGTTTAGGATTGCATCCATAAGATAATAATGCACAAAAAACAATAACAATTACAACATTGCTAATTTTTTTCATCTCTCTCTCCCGTCATTTTGAAATTCTTAATTCCTAACCCGAACGAGTCGGAATCAGTAGCGCGGGTGATTTATCCCCCGATGGCCGACCACACCTGTCCTCAACTACGATCGGGGAAGGGATCGGCGCTACGTTTTTTCGACAAAAATGTCAAAATATTTTTTCTAAAATACTAATAAATAATACAAAAGTTTACCATAAAACCACCCATATTCAAGGTAATACTATACCATCCTTTTCTCTTTTCTTTGGTGTTCAATAGGGCTGATAAAATAAAAAAAACTTGCAATTTTCCTTGTTTTCGCTAAACTGACTTCCTGATGGGAAAAAGCAATTTCCTATCATCTTTAAAAATGATTGTAGAAATGTGCCATAAGCTTTTCTCCTCGAAAGTTGTAGTAGAAGGAATAGAAACCGTGAGCTTCTTGGCGTTCCTGTTGTAAATGTTGGCGTTCCAGTGGGACTTGTCGTGAAAACAGAACTCTTTGCAAAGCTTAGTAAGTCCCTGCTTGAAAGAAGGACTGCTTTAAAAATAAAATATGCATCCCAGTCTAACCCCTTGACCGGACTTCCAGGAAACATTTCCATAAAGACCTTTGTTGAAAAACAAATAAAAATGAGGAAGGATTAAATATGGTTGAGAAAAGCACCCTATCCATTTTTGAAAAATACTTATCCCTCTGGGTACTGCTCTGCATTGGTGCAGGGATTTTCCTGGGAAAATTAGCGCCGGAGGTTGCGATCAAGCTCGATGCTTTTGCAGTATATCAAGTCTCAATTCCCATCGCTATGTGTTTATTCTTTATGATGTATCCCATCATGGTTAAGATCGATTTTGCAGAGGTAGTAAAGGCTGCAAAAACCCCGAAACCCGTGGCCTTGACCTTATTCGTCAACTGGGCAATCAAACCCTTTACCATGTATCTGATCGCATCGTTCTTTTTAGGTTATCTATTTAAAAAATTCTTACCCGGAATGGAAGTTATCAAATCCGGACAGGAAGTTGAGCTGTGGAGAAGCTATATTTCAGGGGCAATCCTCTTAGGTATTGCCCCGTGCACTGCAATGGTATTAATGTGGGGTTCCCTGGCAAAAGGCAACGAAGGCCTTACCCTGGTAATGGTTGCCATAAACTCTCTTACCATGCTGATACTTTATGCACCTCTCGGTGGGTTCTTGCTGGGTGTAAACGCAATGCCTATTCCGTGGCAGACGATTCTGTTTTCCGTGTTGATTTATGTAGCCTTGCCTCTGATAGCCGGTTATTTTTCTCGAAAGTGGCTCATCAAATTTAAGGGACGGGAATGGTTTAATACACGGTTCTTGCAATGGCTTACCCCTGTGAGCATCATTGCCCTCCTTTCAACATTGATACTTTTGTTTTCCTTTAAAGGAGAGATTATCCTGAAATATCCCCTGACGATAGTATGGATTGCCATTCCACTGTTTGTCCAAACAATATTTATCTTTGTGGTGGGCTATGGTTTGGCTAGATTACTGAGGCTCTCATATGAAGATGCTGCCCCTGCTGCAATGATAGGTGCATCTAATCACTTTGAAGTGGCAATTGCAACGGCAGCGATGCTTTTCGGGTTGTCTTCTGGCGCTTCCCTTGCAACAGTTGTGGGTGTTTTGATTGAAGTCCCTGTAATGCTGATGCTGGTCTCGTTGTGCAGGAAAACATGCCATATTTTTAGGGAGTGCAATCTCAATTTACCTCAATGTAAGGAAAAATCTGTCATACTCAAGACATAGTATTTCACTGCTGTCCGGACGTTTAAATAGCAATTCGTTGTAAGTGATTAAATTTAAAAGAAATACGAGAAAAAAAGATCGTAATCGATTTGAAATTCA
>JANLHY010000200.1 GCA_024653795.1 Candidatus Brocadiaceae bacterium
TTTACATGAAAGTGAGGTGGGTTATGATCGTTAAAATACATACAGATAGAAATTCCCAAAAATCTACTGATTTCAGGCATAAATATTCATTGGTCCACGCAAAAAACCGGTTTTATCAGTTAACAATTTCTCCTTCGGTTAGTTACAAAAAAGAATTTATTGTTTCTGACCGAAAAACTTTTCATACGTCAATACGTCTTCTTTACTGCCGATGATGAGCGGCACTTTTTGATGGAGTTCCGTAGCCTGGATGTCCATGATACGTTCCTTCCCTGTAGATGCCATACCACCAGCCTGTTCAATGACGAAGGCAAGAGGCGCTGCCTCGTAAAGTAATCGCAGTTTGGCCTTTGGTTTTTTTGGGTCTTTACAATCGACAGGATATAAGAAGATGCCCCCGTACAGCAAGTTTCTGTGGAAATCAGCGACCAATGACCCAATATATCTCAGTGAATACGGTCGTCCCGTTGCGGAGTCGCTTTCTTTAATATACGCAATGTATTTTTTTGTCCCTTCGTCCCACGTATTTGCATTTCCTTCGTTAATACTGTATATCTTACCTTTGGAAGGAATTTTGATGTTTTCATGTGAAAGCAAAAACTCTCCAATCCCTGGATCAAGGGTAAAGCCATGGACGCCTGAACCGGTAGTATATACCATCATGGTACTCGATCCGTAGATTATGTATCCAGCCGCGACCTGCTCTGCGCCTTTTCTCAGGCAATCTTCAATGGTAGCTTCTTTCCCGGTTGTTTTTCTTTTATGAATAGAAAATATGGTGCCAACGCTGACATTTGCATCGATGTTGGACGAACCGTCTAAAGGATCGAAAAGGAGTACATACTTACCTTTGGGAAATTCATCGGGTATGGGAATAACGTCTTCATTTTCTTCGGATGCCATAATACAGAGGTGGCCGCCGTGCTCCATGGATTTACAAATTCTTTCATTGGCATAAACGTCCAGCTTTTTCACAACGTCGCCGTGTATATTCGTTTCGCCTGTAAGACCCAGGATATCGGCAAGGCCAGCCTTGGTTACTTCACGTGAAATCGTCTTTGCTGCAATGGTCAAATCCCATAAGAGACCTGTGAAATCCCCCGTGGCTTTTGGGTACAATCTCTCCTGCTCAACTATATGTCTTTGTATGGTGACGGCCTTGCTTTTTTGCATATCACGAGTACCCTTTGAATAATGAGTAAAAGTAAAAATATCATGATTATTTTACAATCTGAATTGCCAAAGTCAACGATTATCCCGTTATAAAAATCTAAGGGAGAAGATGAGTGGAGAAGGGTTTGTGGAATTCTTCCCTTAAACCTGCACGTACGATGGCAGGAGAATATTTATTGCCAGATTATTTATAGACTTTATTGCGTGTCCCAAATGGGTGCGTAATAAGTTAACAGTAGGTGAAACGGTAAAGAGAATAGAAACGGTGGCGCTGAAAGAAGTAAAACTGGGGTATCCGTATGAAGAACTGCTGACGGTACCTGGGATAGGCAAGATATTAGGAATAACGATAATGCTTGAGACAGGAGACATCAACCGGTTTCCCACCGTGTCAGCTTATTCCTAATACTGTAGATGTGTATCGTCCAAAAAGGTATCAAACGGGAAGAAGAAAGGAGAGGGCAATAAAAAGAACGGGAATAAATATTTAGCGTGGGCGTATGTGGAGGCGGCAAATTTTATGAGGAGGTATAGTGAATCTGCCAGGAGTTGGCATTAACGCAAGGCATCGAAGACAAATCAAATCGTGGCGACCAAGGCGTTAAGCAACAAAATAGCCAGGGCGTGTTACTTTATCATAAAAGACCAAAAACCATTTGATCCCAAGAAATTATTTCAATAAAACCGTGGGTGAAGCAGGGAACCAAAGAGACTTGTCCTCATGAAAATGGGGATACGAAGTGGTTTATAAAACCCAAACAAACTTGTCCTCGTGAAAACGGGGGATAATTCCTAAAAAAGCCTTGATCCGGATGGGTGACTGGTGCGGATTTATAATCCGTAACTGAAATGTTGAAAATACGGGCGCGGTCAATGGGATGAATGCTTATTAGACAATAGAATTATTTCGTTTGATAATGCAAAAAATCTACGATTTTTTGCTAAGGAGAATCTTTTTCGCTTGACAAAAGCCTTCTAATGGGTGACCACATTCTAGGCATTCTAGGTGCCCGGTTGATTTCCCTGGCCATGCGCTGCCCCTTCGAACGAAAGGCCTTCAACGCGGCATTGTCCTTTTCGGTAAGATGTATTTCGGTTTGTCTCATACATCATATTATTTCGTTATTAATAAGTCAATATACTAGCGAGTTTTTGGTCAGGTGGAGCGATTTGTTAGGGCCGCTTTTTGGTGTCCTGTCTATTATCAAAAACAGAATGAATCACAATTTCTTCATGCTCGATTGTGTAAAATATTGAGAATGGAAATCTTCTAATAACACACCTTCTGAAATTGGAGTAACATAAATTATACATTTCTGGGAAGGTTAGAATATTCTTTAGCGACATTTCAACAGAGTCGAGGAACTCAAATCCAAGTCCTCTTCTTTGTTTTTCGTACCACGCAAAAGCCAGCTCAACATCATCTTTAGATCTATCCGTGTAACGAAGGATCATTTATATTTGTTCCTTAGTTCCTCATGAATACCTTCCCAATTATGGAGCTTCAATTTTCCATTTTTATAATCCCTGTATCTCTTATCTAATTCAGATTTTTGCCATTCTGGCATTGGTAGCTCAGCATTATTTCGAGCAATAGAATCCCAAATATCCTCAACCAGTATCAATTTCTCCGACAGCCCCAAATTATCTATTTCTTTTATAATTTCATTTGGCCTCATATGAACACCTCCTATTTAAATTCTTTTTCTACTTAAAAAATGTATGACCTAACGGGCTCAGCCGCGCCCGCTTGCGGGTGTCAGCTGCAGCCCGTTGTTGGGCAGCGTCAACTTCACGGCCTTTGCCCACCAGCAAATCCAGCCCCCTGCATTTGCTGTGCAACATAAATCGCATAGTTATCTGTCATGCCCCCACAAAATCAAGAACGCGGCGAATGCACTGGTAATCGTTCCAGTTTTCGCCATCTGCTCTTTTAGCAACGAGCGGAGAGTGGTCACCAAGGAGACGAAGCACAAGCTTTGACTTCCAATCAACGACGGTTCGGTCGGGGTCGCTTAAGTGAGCGGAGCATCGAAGCGCAGCATTACAAAAAGTTCCAAGTAAATGAGAAAAAGTTGAGCTGGAACCGAGTTCGATCTCGACTTTCTTTGCATCCCCGTATATTTTTCGATTGGAAAGAGCCGAAGCTGATTGAGCTATGTGCCTGCGGGGATCGTAGTTCGGCAAAGCTCCAAATAAATCACCCGTCAACTGGCCTGCCATAATTTCTTCATACATAGTTTCGAAAGCTACAATCGCGGCAGCAATCAGCTCGTCAAAAATTTCTCCTCTCAATCTTGAAAGGTTAATGCGATATGCGTCGGGAGGCGCAAACGTGGCTTTGATACGCTCCTTCTTTTCATTTTCAAAACACGTAGTGAGCACATCGAACACTTCGTCGAAGGAGATAATTCGCAACTCGACACCATCTTCGAGATCGAGAATGCCGTAACAAATGTCGTCGTCGGCTTCTACAAGAAATGCGAGCGGATGGCGACTCCACCCTTTATCGGGCTTTTTTATCAGGCCTGTCTCATTTGCAACGGTTTTAAGCATATTGGCCTCACTCAGGAATGAACCAAACTTGTTCCTGTTTTGATTGATCGTCCACGGATATTTCAAAAAAGTACCGAGAGTTGCGGCGGTAAGCCGTAACCCGCCGTTAAAAAGATGATTCTCCGTCTGAGTGATGATCCGGAAGCCTTGTGCATTTCCTTCGTAGTGATACAAGTCATCTTTGTGGGGTGCATCTAACGCCGATTTTGACAGAACCGCTGGTCCTTCGCTCATAAACCAGTTTTTTATAGCAGATTCGCCGGCGTGCCCAAATGGTGGATTTCCAATGTCGTGGGCTAGACAGGCAGCATGAACGATTGTTCCTATATCAGCCGGTTTAATATTTTCAGGTAGCGCGTTCTTTTTCGATAACAATCGACCTATAGCCTGCCCAAGAGCCGCTCCGACGCGCGCAACTTCAAGTGAGTGGGTGAGGCGGTTATGTATATGATCGTTTGGCGCAAGAGGATGCACTTGCGTCTTTCTGCTCAAGCGCCGAAATGCACCTGAAAAAATAATGCGATCAACGTCAGACTCGAACATTGTCCGGCCGTTAGACGATGACGTATCTTGCTCTTTCTTACCGATGCGTTTCTGCGAAAGCAATTTCGCCCATTCCATCCGCGGCATCTTCATGTCTCCTGCAAAGCGACCTAACCATTGATTATCACAATCAATTGCCCTGATAACTTGAGAAAAGCGCTATTATCAGGTAAAATTATCGTGTAGTATTTTAGAAATTACCTTTAATTTTATTTCTTATACTTTATAGCATAGGAGAAAAATATGTCAATCAAAAAGGGAAAAGGTTGCTCGATGAAGTGAAAGATATTATGAGGCTTAAGCATTATTCCATCCGACTTGAAGGTTATATACTAAATACTATACTTCTTCTGTGCTTTCCGTAAAAGTATGTTTATCTCATTCTTTCTCTGCTCAAATCCTTTTTTCCCAAGCATCGCAAAGGCATTTATCTTCCCCGCCTCAACACCGGGCTGATCAAATGCATTTACATTGTAAAACTTCCCCGCGTATGCCGTTTGTAATTCGAACAGATAGAATAACTGTCCCAGGGTAAATGAAGAAAGTTCATCTATCGTAAGCGTACAATTGGGGCGATTTTGTTCCGTTAAGGCAAGCCGCGTCCCTTCAAACTCTGCCTTCATAACATTATTGAGTGAATGCCCTTTTAAATAAACCAAATCACTTTCAACATCATTTCCATCTATAATAGAAACTTCATTGCTAAACCGCTTAATTGCCAGGAAAGTTATCACCTTGTCATAAGGGCCTTCCATATAAAGCTGAAGCTGTGAATGCTGATCTACTACACCAATAGCCCTTACTGGCGTCGAACCAGTATGGACTACCTCATTATTTAATGTGAATTTTTTGCCAAGGCTCTCTGCCCAGAGCTGACAGAACCAATCGGCCACTCCGCTAAGGGCATTGGAATAAGGCATCATGACTAATATGTTTTTACCTTTTTTTGCATGACTCAAAAAATAAAGCGCAGCGCCCATGAGCGCTGGATTTTCCCATAGATTATCAGACTTGCAGATTTCATCCATAAACGCCGCCCCATCTAACAAGGAGACAATATCCACGCCACTCATCGCCGCAGAAAATAAGCCCACCGGCGTTAGCACCGAATATC
>JANLHY010000220.1 GCA_024653795.1 Candidatus Brocadiaceae bacterium
AGGTATGCAAACAATCGTGTTTGCCGTGCCAAGGTCAATTCCCATGTCAGTCGAAAGGAAACCCAATATAAAATCTAATGGATGCATTATCTTTCTTACTCCAGCAATAGCCTTAATCCTCCGTAAACAAAGGTGATTAAGTGGATTTTATGTCCTGCTTTTTTCTAGGGAGAAGTTTCTCGTGTGCTGTTCGGTTTTCTTCACAAGTATTGTTGATTTTTATAGTTAGTGAACAATAAATTAAATTATATGTTTAATGCTTATAAAATGTCAAGTGGAAAGTCCATTTCTGATTTCATACATTAGCCACGAACACACAAAGGGATTGACAATAAATAATCTGAACAAATTTGTTGTCCGACACTTTGAAGATCAGGCACTTCGACAGGCTCAGTACAAGCACTGTCATGGCTAAAGCCCAATTCAGACTTCGTAGTGAGCTCAGTCGAACGATAGGACCGTCACTAACCCCAGCCTTAAGGCTGGGGTTAGTAGGTACACATCCTACCGGGGCTTTAGCCCTGATGGCACAGCAACCTGACTGCGAGCAACGTTCAGGCAGGCATGAACTTGTTCATGTTATTTATTGTCAATCCCTAAGGCACAACGTAAAAATTTTTAAATATACTTTTCAATCACCTTCGCGTATGGTGTGCTGGTGGCAAATAATCCAGGATTTAAAGGTAGCTATAAAAAGCATGATTCCTGATGCCGCTACACAAAGGATTGAAAACCAGTCGCCATACATAGTATAGAAAGGATTATATTTTCCGACTAATCTTATGCGATCGATAAGTGTACCGCTTATCTCCCGATATTTCCCTTTGGAGTCTGACAATTTAGCATAGATAGCGCCATCATGGCCTACAAATGACGATATACCGGTATTGGCAGCCCGTGCCATACAGAAGCGGTTTTCAATCGCCCGAAATACCATAATGGCAAGATGCTGATCAAGCTCTGCGCTGTTTCTAAACCAGCCGTCATTCGTTATATTGAGCATGAAATCTGCCCCATCTTTCTTAAATTTTCTGATCAGAGAT
>JANLHY010000246.1 GCA_024653795.1 Candidatus Brocadiaceae bacterium
TTTTTATGTCTACTTACTTATTGCCTTTTTTGCTGGTTCAATCGTCCTCGATTGAACCAAAATGTTTCGGTTCAGGCTACAAGCCCTGAACCAGCACAAGGGACGCTTAAAACTCGTTGCCGAAGGCAGCCTAATTAATGGTTTGGATTATATAGTTTCATCAACGTCAAATCAAGGAATTCATAAATGTGGGTAACAACAATCGTGTTTGTGCCCTGCTATTTAGAAACTATAGCTCATACTAAAAAGAACGTTGAAATCCAGTTCCTGATGTTCCCCACCCAGCGCCTGAAATACGGGCACTGGGACGGACAGCGTTGTCTTTAACTGCTCTGTTACGTGAGAGGAAATCCCTGGTGCAAAAAAGATTGTTGTCCCCCCTGAATCACGTATTGTTTTACCATCCTGTTCGTCTTTATTGGCAAATTGTGTAATAACTTCTGACAAAAGATTAAGGGTAGGCTTTTTATCACGGTCAATGACATTAAAGGTTGCCCCTGCGGTGGTCCTAATAACATCGCCAAATTCATAATCCTGATCGCCTTTTGTTTTCAAGTGGTACAGCACCGTGCCGTCCAATATAATAAAATGGTTGATTTTTTTATTGGCGGAAATGCCTGCCATATAATCCAGAGAGCCAGTGCCTGGCTGTAATTCGGGTTCAAATCTTTCACCAGCCATATTCCTCTCATCCGTATTTCCTGAGGGTAATTTTAATCCAAATATCCCGGCCAATCCAAATTGTTTATCGTAAAACTTATATTTTCCAAATAAAATTGAGTCTCCAAGCCCTGTAGACTTTTGATCTTCACCAAGAAACTCATCTTCATGCACCTCCCTGGAACGCCTCTCAACATACGGCACTTGAAGGCTGATGGAAAGGGTATCGGTGATTCCATATCCCAAAAAGATACTGTTTGAAATATCGTTCTTCCTGGCATGGGCATCTCTGCCTTCCTCATGCAGTTCATGTGCTTTCGTGATGGAGACAGCCTCCCAGTCCTGATATTCAAGGATATATCCCAGCGTGTACTTGTTTTTCTTTGGCGACTCAGCGGAGATTGGGTTAACAGCGCCCGTCGTTCCGCCAAATCCGCCGAGAGAACAAAGGTCACAGGCAAAAGCATTATTTTTACAAACTGTTGTAATCATCCAGATCACGAAAATAATTATACAATGGTATTTTAATACAGTGGGTTTCATTACCTATATCTCCTTTTTTTAATGTTCAGGAATTTCAATTTATACCGTAGCGCGGGGGTTTATCCCCCGCCACATTGGCCGACCACGAGGGATCGGCGCTACAATAAAACAAAAAGCGTTGCCAGTTGCCAAAGGCAATCTGGTTTAAAAAGATGAATAAGGATTTACAGGTAATGTCGTGGTGGTTTCTCAGGTGGAGCTATATATACTTCTGGCAGGCGAATTGAAAGATCATTAAAAAGAAAACACAGGAATGATTCCTTTATCAGTGTGTCCTGACTCTCCAACGTGTATTTAGCCGTAAAGGATATAGTTAGCGGATCATTCCCATACTTGCAGTTAACACTGCTTATAAAAGCTCTAAAACCATTCTGTTTTTCGCTACTGTTATGAAACTTATTCTGATTTTTGTCAGGCGCACAGCAGCAATTTGCTTTACAATCAGCCTCAGATTTGCAGCCACATTGATGCCCTTCACAAGGAAATGCATCAGATTTTTTGGCGGAACTTACTACACCGCCGCCATTGCATACCATGAGAAAAAGAATGACAAATATTTGAATACAAGCAAATATCTTATTACATTTACTCATTGTGTTCTTTTTACCGTTTTTTCTTTCTTCATTGTTCAGATTATTTATTGTCAATCCCTTGCTGCCATAATGTTTTTCAAGCCGGCTATAGTGCCTTTACCCACCCCTAAATCCCCTCCCAAGAGGGGACTTCTTTATTCCCCTCCTGGGAGGAGACTCCACAATTCCTCTCTTGGGAGGGGATTTAGGGGTGGGTCTTATAGCATCTTTCGCGCTGGTTCAGACTTGTAGTCTGAACCAAAACATTTCGGTTCAATCGAGGACGATTGAACCAGCAAGAGTGTTTATGAAGTCATCCTTGCTTATGAGCTTAAGAAACATGGATTATCAGTCGACCGTCAGGTATCCATACCGATAGAATATCATGGAATAAATTTGATATATACCATAAAGTATTTAAATAAATCCTGCTTCTTGTTTTTATCGGTCTGAGGCCTCGCTTCGCTAGTGTTCATGGATGTAACCATGCCGATGTTCGTGCTCATGTACAACCTCATCATGACGATGACGATGTTGATGAACCAGATTATTTTTTAGCAATAAGTCGTAATTATTTAGTATTTCTTTGTAATTCCCGATAGCAACCGGACTCTTTTCTTCACTAAATACGAGTACTCGGTCTGCTATCTCCTGGGTAAGAAACAGGTCGTGTGTTACAATCAAGAGCGTCTTGCCCTGAGATTTCAAGGTGTACAGGATATTGATAAATTTTGATATGCTTCTAGGGTCTAATCCACTGGTGGGTTCATCCAATAATAATATCCTGGGATTCATAGACAATACCGTAGCGATAGCTGCCCTTTTCTTCTCGCCAAAGCTCAGATGATGCGGTGTGCGGGATTCATAACCTTGTAAGTCTACCAGGGCTAATGCCTTTTGTGACGCCTCAATAATCTGGTCGGCATTAAGCCCAAGGTTTAAAGGCCCAAAGGAGACATCGTCCATAACGGTAGGACAGAATAACTGATCGTCTGGATTCTGAAATACCATTCCCACCCCCCGTCTGATATCTTTCAGATTTATTTTATTGAGCAATAACCCCATGACCTCTATATAACCATCACCATCCAGAATGCCTATCAGATTCATAAACAGCGTCGATTTTCCAGTTCCATTAGCGCCGATAATAACCATGGTCTCCCCTTCTTCTACTTCAAAACTAACGTCTTTCAGACCTATTGTTCCATCGGGATAACGGTAATTTAACTTCGATACTTTTATAATCCTTGCCATAGATGAGCGCCGCTTACTTTAATATGTTCAATTTTATTAACCAAACCAGAGACAATACAAACTAACGACACGATTATACCAGCCAGGAATAAAATATCCATAGAAGAAAACCTGAAGCGTTTGACGCTGAGCGCCTCTCCGCTGAATCCGCGGATAATCATCGCACTGTAAATTCTCTCGGCGCGTTCATACGTCCTGATAAATAATACCCCAATCATATATCCCATGGTTCGAAATTGCTCCTTATACCTCGAACCAAAATAACGAAGAGACCTGGCACGCATAAGCCTCCTTGCCTCGTCTATCAGCACAAAGATATAACGATACATAAATGACATGAGCATGACCAGCAATCGTGGAATACGGAGCATGTCCAGCCCTTTTAACAAATCAGGAAATGTTGTTGTTGAAGTGGCGATTACCAGTAAAAGAATAGACAAAGTAGACTTGACGATAATATTAAGAAACGTCCAGACGCCCTCGTACGTAATATCGAATTTCCAATTACTTATTTTCAACGACCAACATACATTTCCTTCCTTTATAAATGGCACAAACATCGCAATAAAGAGGACAAAAGGGACTAAAATGCATACCTTTTTCAGTATCTGCCTTGGCGTAATCCTTGAGAAAAATCCGATAGCCAATATTAACAAAAAATACAGTCCAAAATCTCTAATACGTGTAATTGGAGTCAGTATCATGCACAGAATAACTGAAAGGAATGAAATGATCTTTGTCCTTGGATCAAGTTTTTCCAACAGGCTGTTAGCCGATTTCATAGTGTGAATTAAACAATAAGAATGGAAGTATAGAGAGTTACTGCATTTTATCCGGCTGCCTTTGGCAGTAACTTTTTCTTATGTAATTGAATGCCATGCTGGTTCATGGCTTGTAGCCTGAACAGAAACATTTTGGTTCAATCGTGGACGATTGAACCAGCAAAGGAAATATTTTGACATTTTTAGCAAAAAACGTAGCACCGATCCCTTGTGGTCGGCATTTGGCGGGGGGTAAACCACCCGCGCTACGCATTCCGACTCGTTCAGGTTAGGAGAACAACTCCAGACAAATCCGCTCTTTGAACAAAGACGAACCTTTGAACGGAGACGAATAATCTATCATAACCCCAGCCTTCAGGCTGGGGACTAAGAGACAAAACAAGCAGGGCTTTAGCCCTGATACAGGATAAAAGTATGGCATCTTCATTGACACCTTGAATGGTTATCAGGAGATACAATTTTGGAAGTCATGGCTAAAGCCGTATTGATATTGCGGATATAATCTCCGCCATAAATGGCGGAGTTATAACTTTGTTTTCCATACCGACTACTTGAAAACAACTTAACAGCCAGTACTTTAAGCATACGATAAATGTAATCCCACAAACCATAAATAAAATAGACGTAACGTACATTATCTTTATGGCTGCATCTATCGACTTCGCAGTCAGTAGATTTTGGGCATCTCCGATAAATGGCTTTTCTACGATCTCGCCTTGATACGTACTTGGACCCCCTATCTGAATTCCTAATGCGCCTGCTATAGCCGCTTCGGGAATACCACTATTAGGACTCTCATGTTCACGCCCATCACGACAGGCAATCCTTAAAGAATCCTTGAAACCACAACCACACAAAAAAGAGGCTATCGGAATTAGAACTGCAGATATTCTGGCCGGAATATAATTCGCCAAGTCATCCAATCTTGCTGATGCCCAGCCGAATCGGACATATTTCTCGTTTTTATGTCCCACCATGGAATCCAGCGTATTCGCAGCTTTATATGCCATCGCAGCAGTTGGTCCTCCGGCAAAAGCATAAAATAACGGCGATAAAACACCGTCCACACTCCCCTCCGCAATGGTTTCTACGCAGGCACACACTATCTGCTCTTCACTGAGGTTTTCAGTGTCTCGGCCTACAATCAATGATAATGATTTTCGAGCTTTCATTAAATCGTTTTCCTTTAGCGCTGTCATTACCTTTTTGGATTCATCAGCCAGACTTTTCACAGAAATAGCAAAATAAAGAATAACTGCTCCAATTATTATTTCACCCAGCTTACTCCACTGTCTTGACAATAACACTACCGCGTGAGTTACCAGGTAAGTTCCCGAAACAATGATCATGGTCAAAAGTATCCCCCTTACACGTTCAGGTATTGGCAATTTTCTTAACAGATACTCCATACCTTCTATTGACCTGCCAATTAGCCGCACCGGATGGTATGACCATTGTGGATCGCCGAGGGCCAAATCCAGCACAAAAGCAAAAGCTAATTCGATAAGACCCATATTGGCGCTGCTAATCATATAGTGAGGCGAAGCCTCAGACCAATAAAAAACAAGATGCAATATTTAAATACTTTGTGAATAAATGGCTAAATGGTTACATGGTTACATGGTTAAATGGTTAATAACCGTACAGCCATCTAGCCATTTAACCATCCAACATATAAAACTTGACTCATTTGTAAAGATAAATTGCGGATAAAAATTTTGTAACAGTTTAGTTTTTTGAGAGATTCCAGTAATAATGTGGTTATTATTCAATGTAGCGGCAATTCATGAATTGCCGCTACATATTGTCACAAAGGCATTTTCAACTATTGACGTTTTCAAAAAACTAAACTGTTACAAAATTTATGAAAAAATAAAGGGTAGGAAACCTGCCCAGACATTTATTGTAACAATCTGAGTGTTTCCTACCCTGGAAATTTAACTGAATTTACACGCTACTCTTTTACTTCGTAATCGGCATCAATGATGTCTTCCTCTCCACCTTCACCCTTTTTTCTCTTCTT
>JANLHY010000257.1 GCA_024653795.1 Candidatus Brocadiaceae bacterium
CTATATTCTTTTTTAAACGGATTATTGAATCCCCTCTTTGGCAAGCGACGAAAGAGCGGAGTTTGTCCACCTTCAAATTGTATACTTGTTTCATTTCCAGTCCTAGCCGTTGCCCCTTTACCTCCTCTACCGGAGGTTTTCCCCATACCTGATCCCCTACCCCGGCCTACTCGCTTTTTACGCTTTCTGGGAAAAGGCATTGATTTTAGATCAAAAAGATTCATTCTATCTTCACTCCCCTCAGTTCTCCAACCGCTTCTTTAGTTCTCAAAGCTTTTAAACCCATCAATGTTGCCTTAGCCACATTAATTGGGTTTCTCGTGCCGTAACATTTCGTTAATATATTCTTAATCCCTGCATACTCGATCACAGCTCGCGCTGAAGCACCGGCCTTTATTCCAGTACCAGAACATGCCGGCCTTAAGTATACATTGGCAGCTTTATATCTTCCCCATACCTCATGTGGTATAGTATCGCCTTTTAAAGGTATTTTAACCATTTGCTTTTTAGCTTCTTTAACAGCTTTATTAACTGCGTTAGGGACTTCCCGCGCCTTACCAAATCCAATTCCAACACTTCCCTTTTTATCTCCAACGACTACAAGTGCGCTAAAACTCATTGATTTACCGCCCTTTGTTACCGTTGTACAGCGATTGATCCTTACAACTGTTTCTTCTATATTTATAGGTTCTTCTAAACGCGCCAAGTGATTCTCCTTATACGAATCAGATTTTAGAAACTCAAATTGTATTTTCTTGCAGCTTCAGCTAAGGCTTTTATCCTTCCGTGGTACTTATAACCACCTTTATCAAACACAACTTTTGTAATACCTTTATTTTTTGCCTCTTCTGCAATCTTTTTCCCAACGATCTCAGCAGCCGCCGCATTCCCTCCGTACTTAATCTGTGTCCGAAGATCAGGAGATTGCGTTGACGCTGCTACTAACGTCCTTCCTTCTATATCATTAATAATTTGGCAATAAATATGCTTTAAACTCCGATACACGCTCAAACGCGGCCTCTCGGCAGTTCCTACTACTTTCCTTCTAATTCTAAGGTGACGCCGTGTTCTTTTTCGTAATTTTTCCTTTATATGATCCATATCTAAAAATCCTTAATTAATACTATTATGCAGCGCCGGATGTGGTTGCTTTCCCAGCCTTCCTTCTAATAACCTCATCTTCGTATTTAACACCCATTCCTTTATATGGCTCTGGCGGCCTCATGCCCCTGATTACAGATGAAAATTGACCCACCATTTGCTTGTCTGACCCTGATACTGTGAGCTTTGCCGGGTTAGTTGGGTTTGTAACGTCTATCTTTATTCCCTTCGGTATCTCCACATTTACCGGGTGAGTATATCCAAGTAATAATACAAGGTCTTTACCTTGTACCTTAGCGTTGTAACCGAGTCCAACAATCTCGAGATTCTTGGAATAACCCTTACTAACACCCAATACCATATTTGAAATTAATGCACGTGTCAAACCATGCAATGCCCTATGATATTTTTCATCAGAAGATCTTTTTACTACAATTTGCTTATCCTGCTGAACATATTCTATAGCTATGTCAGGATGAAATGTCTGACTTAGTTTTCCCTTTGGGCCATCAATGTTTACCGTATTACCGCTTATTGATATTTTTACATCGTTTGGAACTTTAACGGGTTGTCTTCCTATTCGTGACATCTTAAATCCTCTATCCGGATAAATCGCTTAGGACACAATACAAATCAGCTCACCGCCAATTTTTAGTTTTCTACACTCTCTGTCACTTATAATTCCTCTTGATGTGGAGTATATCGCAGTGCCAATTCCTCCAAAGATTTTACCAATTTTCTCAGACTTCTTATATATCCGTCTACTCGATTTACTTACTCTCTCAATATTATTAATTATTTGCTGTTTTAAGGGGCCATATTTTAAGTATATCCTTATGGAAACCTTGTCACCCCCAACTGGCATCTCTTTGAAATCCTTGATATAGCCTTCTTCCTTTAATATTTTTAAAATCGCCGACTTTACCTTGGATGTGGAAACATCCACACTTTCCCGTTTAATCACGCTTGCGTTTCTAATTCGCGTCAGCATATCAGAAATCGGATCTGTCATACACATTATTATATTCCTTATTTTTAATACTATTCTGTAATAACTGGCTTTCTACCAACTTGCTTTTTTTACCCCTGGAATCTCACCCTTTGAAGCAAGTTTTCTAAAACAAAGTCTGCATATTTGAAATTTACGATAGTATGCCCTGCGACGTCCACATAACTTACATCTGTTGTATTTTCTTGTTTTATACTTTGGCTCTTTTTTTGATTTTTCTATTAAACATTTTCTTGCCATTCGGACTCCTTATTCTAGCCTAAAAGGCATACCCAATAATTTTAACAATTCACAAGATTGCTCATTTGAATTACCGGTAATTACCATGGTAATATCCATACCCTGAACAAATTCCACACTATCGATGCTTATTTCAGGAAATACAATCTGCTCTGTCAGACCCAAAGTATAGTTACCACGGCCATCGAATGCCTTTTGGGAAATACCCCTAAAATCTCTTATTCTCGGCAACACAATACTAATTAAACGGTCCAAAAATTCAAACATCCTTTTCCCCCGCAACGTAACTTTACATCCAATTGCCTGACCCTTGCGGAGTTTAAAACCAGCTATAGCTTTTTTTGCTACAGTAACGAGCGGTTTTTGGCCAGTAACTATCGTCAGATGTTTCGTTGCTTCCTCAATGAGTTTTTTATTATCAACTGCCTTGCCAACACCCATGTTAACCACAATCTTCTGTAACTTGGGTACCGAGAGTTTATTTTTATACTCAAACTTCTTTATGAGTTGCTGCACTACTTGCTTTTGATATTTTTCTAACAATCTTGTCATATTTTACGTTAAAACCTCATTCAGCAGAAATTATTTCAGACCCACAACAGGCGCATACACGAATCTTATTACGATTTTCCAATATTTTTTTTCTTGTCCGCACTCCCTTGCCATTTTTTTTGCAGTTTTTGCTCTGACAAATGGGTAACACATTTGCAATTGCTATAGAAGCTTCTTTCTGTATTCTGCCACCTTGCTGGTTCTTTTGGCTTGGTTTTGTATGTCTGTAAACTAAATTTAGACCCTTAATAATAACTCGCTTTTTCTCTCGTAAAACCTTTATTATTTTTCCTGTTTTACCAGCCTCATTGCCAGCCATCACTGCAACTAAATCATTCTTGCAAACATGCATAACTATACATTCTCCACAGGTATTTGTTTAACCTTGTAATTAAATCTTTCTACACAACTTCAGCAGCCAAAGATATAATTTTCATAAAATTCTTTTGCCGTAATTCTCTGGCTACAGCGCCGAATATACGAGTTCCTCGAGGGTTGCCATCGTCGTCAATAATGACTATCGCATTTTTGTCAAATTTTAAATAAGAACCGTCGTCTCTCCGTATGTTTTTCCTTGTCCGCACAACTACCCCTTTTACCACTTCCCCTTTTTTAACTACTCCCTCTGGGATTGCCTTTTTTACTGCCGCAACAATAATATCACCAACCGTGGCATATTTCCTACCGCTACCGCCTAAGACCTTTATACACTTAGCCCTTTTAGCGCCGCTGTTGTCTGCAATATCTAATTTTGTTTGTTCCATTATCATTTTTTTAAACTCCGCTTAATTCTACGGCTTTGCCTTTTCTATGATACGAAGTAATCTTGTAAATTTTGTTTTGCTTAATGGTCTCGCCTCAATAATCTCAACCTTATCGCCCACTTTTGCTTCGTTATTTTGATCGTGTGTTTTATAGATTGAAGACCGTTTTAGATACTTACCATATTTGGAATGTTTTACAAGACGCACCACCTCAACGACTATTGTCTTATGCATCTTATTACCAATGACCGTCCCGACAATCTTCCTTCTTCTGCCTCTTTTCTTTTCAACGCTCATTTTCAAACTTGCTCCTTTGCCTTGAGGTGAGTATTGATAGACAAGTCCATCTCTCTCAGAATAGTTTTCAATCTTGCAATATCTCTTCGAATATCACCTCTCTGTGCAGGATTTCGAGTTTCACCCGCCTGCCATTGAAACCGAATATTCAGCGATTCCCTTCTGCATGCATCTATTTCTTCCGAAATCTCCTGCCTGGATTTCATTCTCATTTCACTAACCTTCAAATCGTCTTTCTCCTTTGTACAAGCCTCACTTTAACCGGCATTTTATGAGCTATTCTATTAAACGTCTGCTTGGCAATTTCTTCATTGATACCGCCCAGCTCATACAAAATAGTCCCAGGTTTCACCACAGCAACCCAGAATTCAGGTTCACCCTTACCTTTTCCCATACGAGTTTCAATAGGTTTCGACGAAACGGATTTGTGTGGAAACACCCTTATCGTTAACTTCCCTTCTCTTGGAAGGTATTGTGACGCAGATACCCTTCCCGCCTCGAGTTGTTGTGCTGTTATCCACCCAGGCTCCAAAGACTGCAAACCAAATTCACCAAAAGATACTCTATTACCCCTTGTCGCATTTCCTTTAATTTTTTGCCGTTGCGACTTCCTGAACTTCACCCTCTTTGGCATAAGGCGCATATGACATCTCCTTCCCGGAACTAATTAACCCTTTATAAATCCAAACTTTTACCCCAATAACGCCGTACGTCGTTTTAGCTTCAGCAAAACCGTAATCAATATCGGCCCTCAATGTATGCAAAGGAACACTTCCCGATGACATTTTTTCAGTCCTTGCGATCTCTGCTCCACCCAGCCTGCCTGCTACCTGCATCTTTACACCCTTTGCGCCTGCATCAACTGATGCATCCAGTGCTTTTTTCATCGCCCTTCTAAATGTAACTCGCTTTTCTAGCTGCTCTGCGATGTTTTCAGCAACAAGTTGCGCATGCAGCTCTGGCTTCGTAATTTCTTTTATTTTTATAACCACTTCTCGTCCTGTAATTTTTTGCAGCTCTTCTTTAAGTTTATCGACCTCAGCGCCTTTTCTACCAATTATCAAGCCAGGACGCGCAGTATGCAAAGTTATTTTTGCATCTTGCCGGGTTCTTTCTATCTCTATAAGTGAAATCCCGGCAAAGCCATAATTTTTTTTAATTATCTTACGTATCTTCTGGTCTTCTACAAGCAATGAGCCAAAAATTTTCTTGTCGGCATACCAAATCGATTTCCACCCCTGCGTTATTCCCAACCTAAAGCTTATTGGACATACCTTATGACCCATCTCATCTCCTCTGATTATTATTTATTTATACTTTTGTTTTTTTCAGATAACACTACCGTGATATGACTTGTACGCTTCAATATCCGCGCCGACATTCCACGAGGCCTCGTACGTTGCCCTTTTCTAGTTGGACCACCATCCACTAAAGCTTGTGTTACATACAAAGAATCAACATCAACGTCCAAATTTTCATTTGCAGCAGCTATGGCAGCTCTAATTACCTTATCTATCATGTAAGATGCGCGTTTGTGAGTCGCCCTCAAAATCCTTAATGCATCATTAACCGATTTACCCCGGACAAGATCAATAACATATCGTACTTTTCGTGGTGATATCCTCGCATATTTACAACACGATCTAAATTCCATTTTTATACAACCTTTCAGTGCAATAATCTATAATTGACCCTACCACTTGCTAACCGTGTGGTGTTTCTTTCTTTTTCACACCACCGTGAGCCCTAAAAGTACGCGTTTGAGCAAACTCTCCAAGCTTATGGCCAACCATATCATCCGTAACAAACAGTTTTTGAAATATTTTACCGTTATGAATCATAAAGGTATGTGAAACAAACTCAGGCACAATCGTACAGCTTCTAGCCCATGTCCGTATAGGTTCACTGCCACCTGCATCTTTTTGCTTCAATACTTTTTCCATTAACTTACTATCAACATATGGTCCCTTTTTTACTGAACGACTCATAACGTCTCCCAATTACCAGTTAATCTATTCTATTTATAAATTGCCCCTAGCGCCAATCCTTCGTCGGCGAATTATAAACCTATTACTTATCGCTTTCTTTTTTCTCGTTTTTCCACCTTTCGCTAACAAACCTGTCCTGGAACAAGGATGCCTTCCCCCACCACTTCTACCTTCTCCACCACCCAACGGATGCGATACAGGGTTTTGCGCTACACCCCTCACACGTGGTCTTATCCCTTTCCAACGGTTTCTACCTGCTTTTCCTAATCTGATATTACTATGATCGAGATTACCAAGCTGGCCTATCGTCGCCCTGCAACCGTCAAATACCTTCCTTACCTCACCCGATGGTAGCACAATATGCGCATAATTTCCTTCTTTCGCTAGCAATTTTGCTACTCCGCCTGCAGAACGCACCAATTGTCCACCCTGACCAACACGTAATTCGATATTATGGATATCTAAGCCCAGAGGTATATTTTTAAGCGTCATACAATTGCCGATTTCTGGTTCCACTTTATTACCCGACATTACGGTTTTACCGACTTGTAACTTATCAGGGGCGAGAATATATCTCTTCTCGCCATCTACATAATGTAGCAGGGCAATACGTGCTGATCGGTTAGGATCATATTCTATACTGGAAACCTTCGCCGGAATATTATCTTTTTTTCGTTTAAAATCAATAATTCTATAGTGCCGCCTGCTTCCACCACCAATATGTTGTGCTGTTATTTTACCTTCGGTATTTCGACCACCGGTTTTTCTTAAAGGTTCTAATAATGATTTTTCAGGCTTAGTTTTTGTGATTTCTGAAAAATCAGAAACACTTGCGAATCTTCTTCCTGCTGTAACCGGTTTATAATATATAATTCCCATGAATATCTATTCCTCTTCGTTTATTTTTTAATATCCAAAATCTATTGTACTTCCCTCTTTCAGCGTAATAACAGCCTTCTTCCAGTCTTTTGTTCTCCCTAATTTGAACCGAACCCTTCTCGCCTTGCCTTTTCTTACTAGGGTTCTTACATCCTGAACTTTCACATTGAAGAATTTCTCAACTGCTTTTTTTATCTGAATCTTATTTGCTCTTAAATCTACTTCAAAATGATAAGAATTCGTTGCCTCTCCATCCGCAACGCTCTTTTCAGTTCGTAAAGGTTTCTTTATTATACTGTAACTGTCCATAAGATATTCTTTACTCCTATCCTATACTGCTCAATGCTTCCTTTGTTAAAAGTACTTTTTTTGGCCTAAGAATTTCATATGCATTTAGCTCCGTACTCGTCATTATTTTTACGGAGGGTATATTCCTTGCTGATTTCCAAACATTTTCATTTGCCTTTGGTATCACTATCAGACAACTGGAATTATCTATGTTAAGAGCTTTTAATATACCAACCATTTGTTTGGTCTTGGGAATATCAAAATTTAAATTATCTATAACAACTAACTCGTTATCCCGTACCTTTGCAGACAATGCTGTGTAAAGAGCTAACCTTCTTGCTTTTTTAGGAATTGCGAACGAATAGTCTCTTGGTTTTGGACCATGCGACACACCACCACCTTTCCACAGCGGCGAACGAATACTACCAGCCCTTGCCCTACCAGTATGCTTTTGAACCCAAGGTTTTCTTCCACCGCCTGCAACCTCACCTCTTGTTTTTGTACAAGCCGTCCCCTGCCTCTTGTTTGCTTCGTACATAGTGATCGCATCTCTCAGCAGTTTATTACGAATAGGCCCGCCGAACACCTTATCATCCAACTGCAAGTTATCTATTTTTTCTCCCTCTTTGCTATATACAGGTATTTCCATAACTTTTATTTACCTACCCTTTTCACTCTACTTTTATTTAATATAAGATAACTACCTTTATGTCCAGGAACCGCACCTCTAACAAATAACAAATTCCTGTCTTTATCAATCTTCACTACATCGATATTCTTTATTGTTACTCGTTCTACGCCGAGTCTTCCAGCCATCTTTTTCCCTTTGATTACCCTTCCTGGGTCGGTATTGGAGCCAATAGATCCTGGCGGTCTGTGCCTTGTTGATCCATGGGTAGCAGCGCCTCCTTTAAAATTCCATCTCTTCATCACACCTGCAAATCCCTTCCCCTTAGTCATTCCAACCACATCCACCTGTTTGACATCAGCGAATATATCTACAGTAATACTTTGTCCTAATTTAATATCCGCACTGGCATCAGGCTTCACTTCCCTTATAAACCTTTTCGGTTCCTGTGAAACCTTTGCCGCACCTCCAATTTCTTGTTTTGTTGCATTTTTCTTTTTCTTATCGTCGAATCCCAACTTAATTGCGGAGTAGCCATCATTTTCGATAGTTTTTATTTGCATCACACTGCAAGGCCCGGCTTGAATTAGGGTAATCGGGAGTAAACACCCATCATCGGTGTAAATTTGCGTCATCCCAATTTTCTTCCCAAGAAATCCACTTAACATACCACTTTCACCTCAATCCACAAGAATGTTTACGTTTTTTAATTTAAGCTTTTATTTTGATTTCTATACCTGCCGGCATATTTATTTTATTCAGCGCATCCATGGTTTTTGCTGTAGGCTCAACAATATCAATTAACCTTTTATGAGTTCTTATCTCAAATTGTTCTCTAGACTTTTTATCAACATGTGGCGATCTGAGCACTGTGTATCTTTCGATACGAGTTGGTAAAGGAACTGGCCCATATACCTTGGCTCCCGTACGCTTTGCCGTTTCAACTACCTCTAAAGCAGATTGATCCAATATCCGATGGTCATAAGCTTCCATTCGTATTCTTATTTTCTGATCAAGCACCATAACACTCCAATAAAGTAACTAATAATCGTTAATTGCAAAAGAGGATAAATATAACACACATTTTACTAAAATCAACCACTAAATATAATTTATTCAATAATCTTAGTAACGACACCGGCGCCGACTGTCTTTCCACCTTCCCGAATTGCAAACCTTAACCCCTCATCCATCGCTACCGCTGTCAATAACTCCACATTCACCTTCACATTATCACCCGGCATCACCATCTCCGCCCCTCCCGTCAAACTCACCACCCCAGTCACATCTGTCGTCCTAAAATAAAACTGCGGCCTGTACCCGTTAAAAAATGGCGTATGCCTCCCACCTTCCTCCTTTGTCAATATGTAAGCCTCTGC
>JANLHY010000296.1 GCA_024653795.1 Candidatus Brocadiaceae bacterium
CAGCCTTAAGGCTGGGGTTAGTGGGTACACGTCCTACCGGGGCTTTAGCCCTGATGGCACAGCAACATGAAGTTGTTCATGTTATTTATTGTCAATCCCATACTTGCCGAAGTAGCGTTATAATTCTACATTAATCGTAAAGCATTTACTGCGGGTAAACCGGCTGAATAAATCTTTTGTACAGCACTGTTGATATTATATTTAACTCGCCTGATCTCCACAGTCATTTTGTCTGTATCATAAATCGCACAAGAAGCCCTGATGTCCCAGTCGCGCGATTGCCCTACACTACCAACATTTATGAGGACTTTGTCCGCTTTTTTTACATCAAAAACATGCCCTCTGTCTACATGGATATTTCCTTCTTTCAAATAAAACACTAACGGAATATGCGTATGACCATAAAAACAAATCGGTGTTTTTAACAAACTAAAACTCAGTTCCGCATCAACCACGGTGCTAATATAGTCAAAAAATTCGGGGCGATTCAATGACCCGTGCACAAGGGTGATACCATCTAGCTCTTCTACCAGCGGCATGTTTTTTAAGAAATCCAGGTACTCATTCGAGAGTTGCCTTGCTGTCCACACAACTGCATCCCTTGCATCAGCATGGAAATAGTTCGCGGGAAATTTTCCTACCACAGCATAGTCATGGTTTCCTGCTATGACGATACAATTTAATTCACGTACTAAATCAATACACTTTGCCGGTTCGGCGGCATAACCAACGATGCCTCCAACACATAATACCTTGTCTACTTGTTCCCGCCGCAACTCATCAACAACAGCCGTTAATGCGTCATAATTACTGTGGATATCCCCCATCACGCCATATATCAATCGTAAGTCCTTTCTCACGGCACAGATATGACTATCTACATTCTTTTTTATCAAAAAACTCACAAGCCAATGTTGTAACAAATGTCATATATAAAATAGCATACAGCATCGACAGTATCATATAACTCAAACTAAGCGGTTTTTCAGACCAACTTCCTATGCCCATGGTATTAAAACTCTCCAGATTAGGAAAGAACACATAAAAAAACGTTACATACCATGAAAAACCACCTTCATTGCCTTGAAATAGATATTGGAAAAAATGCATCAAATTCCCGATGATATAGATAAACATACAGCAACTGAGATTGGATACCAGGGGCAAATAAATAGAACCAGCAATTGTAATCGTACACATAATTGCAACTTGCAAAAATGAAAATACAAGCCGGAAAATAGTAGCATAACCAACCTTTGCAAATGAGGTTGATAAGCTTATGTGATATTCCAGGGAATCCTTTACACACAGGGAAACGATCAAGAAAATACCCATCACCATAAATGCGGGAAAGACAACCGCCAGTATCCCAAAAAACTTACCTAAAAGAATGGATTTCCTGTTTACGGGTTTAGACAGTAACGTCATGATGGTACCTTTTTCTATCTCCATTGATATTGCATTTGCCGCAGTCAGTGTCGCAAGACAGAGGCAGCAAATGGTAATCGTCGATATTCCCATTTCCCTTATCATCTTCGTCTCTTCTCCAAAGGCAAACAGGGTAAAAGAGAAGGAGCAGAGTATCAGCAAAATACCTCCAAAGACAATATAATAAAATATGGCCTGCCGTGTAAGCTCCCTGGCAGTATTAACAGCAATGGTAAAAATGCATTTATACATGAAAAAAACCTTGCAATTTTAAAAAAAACGAATACACTAGCCCTAACCTGATTGTATAGGAATTTTCATTTTATTCAAGCGGGTTTTGGGGAGACACTGACAAACTTCGGTTGTCCGTGTTTAACTTAAATCCACATATCCCCGTTTACACGAGGACAAGTTTTATAATGGCACAAATTATTCCCCTCTTGGGAGGGGTTAGGGGTGGGTTCCTTTCCCCGTTTTCACGAGGACAAGGGGCGTGAAATCTCAGTGAATATTTCACGAATTACCGACTTACCCACCCCTTACCCCTCCCAAGAGGGGAATTTCTAACTCGAAAAACTAATCAACATGGGATGAGCCGTCCAGGTGTCTCTGAAGGATCTCGTACGAGGCGTAACATCTTCTTGCAAACCGGACATGCCAGTAAGCGCCTTCTTTGTTTTTTGACAATACCTCAAACTTTACCTTACACCTATGCAGATGATCAACCATCCTTTGAATACTCTCCTCTTCCCGGAAACGGAGGAGA
>JANLHY010000304.1 GCA_024653795.1 Candidatus Brocadiaceae bacterium
GTTTACATCTCCACTGCTGTGGCCTATTGGGAAGTGACATCGCACACACGATTCTATATTTCGCTTTTGAGATTCCCCCTCTGCAGTTTTCTTCCCCAGATTATAAAGGGCTTGAAAGAGCGGATTCTTCCACGCATTGGCATGGGTGGAACCACTCCACATCTTGAATATCTCCGGGTGACAGGCGCCGCAGGAAATCGGACTGAAGAACTGACTTTTTTTAACTTCGCCAGGGACGGTAATAGATTCGTCTACAATGTTTGCTGGGTTCTTTCCAGGAGGAAGTTTCCATGTGGGCGACCATTCCCTGGGGTCGCTTGCGAAGGAACTATTAAAAGAAATAAAATACAAACTCAATATTATAGTGAATACATATCTTGAACATAAACGCATAAAAATTCACATCCTCCTTTTAAAATAATCGTAATAGTTCACCGCAAATGGCGCGGAGAACGCAGAGTCACAACCCCTTTAGTCCCCTTTAACAAAGGGGATTTAGGGGGTTGTTATGCGATCACGGCGTTCTCTGCGGTGAGCTGAATTAATAGTAACAGTTTAGTTTTTTGAAAACATCAATAGTTGAAAATGCCTTTTGCGATAGTATGTAGTGGCAATTCATGAATTGCCACTACAGTGCATAATAATCACATTATTACGGGAATTTTTCAAAAAACTAAACTATTGCGATTAATGCGACTTATTATACACAAAAACCATTCATTTAAGTATAATATTTTTCAACGGCTTGAATGACATTTAACTTAACTATTAGAAAACGCAACACAAATAAAAAAGGGGATAGATTTTTTCGTCTATCCCCTTTTCTGAAAAACCTGGCGTAATTTAATTTACCCCTTCTTACTTCGACTCTTTTTCACCCTTTGCCGGCTTAGTTGATTTTATAGTTGTCTCTCCCGCAAGAACAACATAGTCCTTGATCTTCTCAAACTTCTTATCCCCTACGCCACTTACCTTTTTAATATCCTCAATGGTTTTAAAGCCCCCGTTATTCGTGCGATAGTTAACCACTTCGGTAGCCAGCTTGGGACCGATGCCTGGCAATAATGCAATCTGGGCTTCGGTAGCCGTATTTATATTTACCTTTCCTTCGACTTGTTCGACTGAAAAGCAAAACCTTGCTTGCAATGTAGACCCAATCACTATCGCCAATATAACCACCCAAAAAGATTTATCTATTATACGCATAAAATAACCTCCTTATAAAAGTGTTTTTCAATAATGCACCAATGTCCTTTGACACAAAGGAACACATGCATACATAATAGAGTACGCAAAGTATAAACCAGGAATTGGAAAACCATCAAAAAAGATAAATAATTTTCTTAACTGCCGAAATATCAACCGGTAACAGGCCGACACTATTTCATCAACGATTTGGAATGAGAGAGACGCATTAAAGAAAAGAACACAAAAAAGATCAGGGAGTGAACAATATTGTAGTTATCGTACCAATAAAAAAGGACACGCAATTGCGTGTCCTTCCTCTATATTCAACTTTTTAAGTGTTATAGTTCACCGCAAAGGGCGCAGAGAATGCAGAGAAAAACACTTACAAAGGGAAAAATCTGCATAATTTCTCTTTCTATTCTTTAACAACCTCTGCGATCTTAGCGTTCTCTGCGGTGAGATGAACTGTTACTTTTAAGTTTTATGCTATCTTACTTCTTTTTATCTCGCAGTGATTCTATCACCTCGTCAACCAGTCCGTAAGACTTCGCTTCTTGCGCGGACATATAGAAATCGCGGTCAACGTCTTCTTCGATACGTTCTATAGGTTGCCCTGTGTGTTTCACAAGGATTTCATTCAAGCATTTCTTCATCCTCAGTATCTCTTCCGCCTGAATACTGATATCTGTCGCGGTACCCTTCATTCCACCCCATGGTTGATGGAGCATAATACGTGTATGGGGCAAACCATATCTCTTTCCCTTTGTTCCGCCAGCAACGAGGATAGCGGCCATGCTATAAGCCTGACCTATACAGAAGGTGGCGACATCGCACTGGACAAATTGCATCGTATCATAAATGGCCATGCCTGCCGTAATGGAACCACCCGGTGAATTGATATAAATACTTATTTCCTGATTCTTGTTCTCATTCTGGAGGAACAGTATCTGTGCTATGACCAGATTCGACAGGGTATCCTCTATTGCAGAACCAATGAAGATGATGCGGTCTTTGAGCAACCTGGAAAATATATCATAATGCCTCTCACCATAGCCCGTTTTTTCAATGACATAAGGCATAAAAAGATTGCCATACGTTTTCATTGATCCCATAGCAGGAAATTCACCATTTTCTAAATGCGATAAAAATTCTTTATACACAGAAACTCCTTTATATTATTTTTACATCGTTCTCTTAATTCGATGCTATTTAATCTTATTCTTCTATCTTTGCTTCCTTGAGAAGCAAATTTATCACCTTATTTTCACGCATCTCGTTTCGAAAATAGGATAGACTCCCCTGCCGTTCCAACTGTTTACGAACCCGTGTTACATCGGTATTGTATGTACGCGCAATAGCAGCAATTCGCTGCTCTACTTCGTTTTCAGTAACAAATATCTTCTCTTTTTCAGCAATATTGTCCAATATAATAGATGCCTTGAGTTCTCGCATTACGGATTCTGCCGATGCATTTTTAATGTTTTCTGTCTGTTTCTGAATTTCTTCTAAAGGCATGCCCCTTTTCATCAAATCAAGTTGATGTTTATATACCCTTTGTTCCGTATGATAATTCACAAAATCCTGAGGCAAATCGAATTTTGTCTCATCCAAAAGAATATCGAGTATCTGATTCCTCAGGCCGTCTTCAGCCCAGTTCTTTTTATCAATCTCGATCCGTTTACGTACATCGGATTTTAAGTCTTCCAGAGACTCAGAACCTAATGTCTTAGCAAAATTGTCGTCCACCTCAGGCGCGGCCAGGCGCTTTATTTCCTTCACCGTAAGTTTCAATTCTGCATCTTTTCCACGGAATTCCTCTTCAGTAAAATTGTCTGATAGCTTTATTTCGATCTCACACTCTTTGCCAGATTTTATCCCTTCCAATTTTGTAACCAACTCCGGTATTGGTGTATTTGCAACAGCAACATCGTTTTCCACGAGAATTTCCACATCGTCATCTTCCAAAACGACACTGCTTCCGACCTTTACTTTACAGTCACAAATAATGTGGTCTCCCTTTTTCACACTCCCATCTTGCACAACAGTTAACTGAGCCTTTCTGAGGCTCATGCCCTGTAGCGCTTTCCCTATATCTTCTTCCGTAACGTTCGAGGGCTTTTTCTTTAACTTCAACCCCTTGTATTGACCCAACTCAAAGATTGGCCATACTTCTAAAGTCACATCGAAGTTAAGGGATTGTCCAATCTCCAGTTTTATCTCACCAAATTGGGGATTTCCCACGGGATTTAGTTTATGTTCTTCAAGTGCCTTTTGGTAACAGTCACTAACGACCGATTGTTTCACATCGTCCTTTATTTGAGCCCCAAACCGCTTTTCAACCAATTTTCTCGGCGCACGGCCCTTTCGGAAACCCGGTAACTCAACCGTATCGCAGACCTCTGCGGTCTTTTTTTCAAATTCACTTTCGATAGTTTCTTTCGGTATTTCGAATTTTAAAACCTTTTTACAAGGACCAGCTTCTGTAATTGTCACATTCATTGTATTAATATCCTGTAATACTTTTTTCTCAAAGATAAAAAAATGGAGCGGGTGATGGGGTTCGGACCCACGACATTCACGTTGGCAACGTGACGCTCTACCACTGAGCTACACCCGCTTATTATTCAACTTAATTTACAATGCGAGGGGGGGGAATTGAACCCCCACGCCGTTAGGCACAAGATTCTAAATCTTGCGCGTCTGCCAGTTCCGCCACCCTCGCCCAATACGGCAATTTATAAATACTTTGGGCGGAATCTCAAATACCTCTTCATCTCCCTCGCTCGCAATGAGTATGAAAAGGCAATTTCAACTCAATATATGGTGCGCCCTGAAGGATTCGAACCTTCGACCCATTGATTAAGAGTCAATTGCTCTACCAACTGAGCTAAGGGCGCACTTCTTAGTATACAACCAGAACCCGTTGAGGATATTTATGAATAACGCGCCCGGCAGGACTTGAACCTGCAACCGTTGGATTCGAAGTCCACCACTCTATCCAATTGAGCTACGAGCGCAAAATACAGCGCAACAATGGCTTTACAAACTACCTTATAAATATACCAAAAATCAACTCATAAATAGGAGATTATAATTAATTTCTTAAAAAAGTCAACTGCAATCCCTGACCTTTGTAAAATCGGCCAGAAACACACCCATTAGGATGTGGAGTGGTTTTAGTCAACTTGTATATCCAAAAATACTTTACGTTTCTTCTCCTGTTCTGTATAATCCTTACATTACCTATTCCTGCCGTTAAGTATATTTTTGCACATACTCTAAAACCTTGAGTTACAGTATTGGTAACAATTTAGTTTTTTTGAAAACATCAATAGTTGAAAATGCCTCTGTGACAATATGTAGCGGCAATTCATGAATTGCCGCTACATAGCATAATAACCACTATTATTACTGGAATTTTTCAAAAAACTAAACTGTTACCTTTCTCTGTGTTCTCGGTAACCTCTGTGGCAAAGGTGTATTTCAGATGAAATTTTCTATCCTGGTTCCAGCGTATAATGAGGAACAATCTATCTCATCCTGCCTGAATTCCCTTGTTTCAGTTGCTTATGACTATAAAGAGATTATTGTTGTTGACGACGCCTCGACCGATCATACGGTTCAGACAGTTGAAAAATTTCTGGACAAAGGCGTAATATTAGTCAGGCGGGAAAAGAATGGTGGAAGGGCTGCTGCCTTAAACTCGGGATTGCAACGAGCTACTGGCGATGTTATTATCACAACGGATGCCGATGCTGTAGTACCTTCAGATTGGTTGCAAAGGTTTACATCGTGCTTTGAGCAGCAGGGTATCGTTGCAGTGGGAGGGGCATATCAGGCTTATAACAAGGATAAACCGCTGGCAAATGCAACCAGCATTTTAGATAAAATATTGAATGGGGTATTTAGGAAATCGCTGGTGCCCAATAAGTTGTCAGGTGTAAATTCTGCCATCCTCAGAAAGGCGCTGTTAGACTTAGGAGGTTTCAATGAGAATTCGTGGTGGAGTGAGGACTCAGAGTTGGGCTGGAAGTTGAAGAGAACAGGGAAAGTTGTTTACGATCCTGACAATGTAGTAAACACCACATATCCTGACACATGGTCAGGCATCCGGAAAAGGAAGTTTTATTGGGGGTACGCAATGGGTCTGAAATTCCGGGAACAGATGCCATTCAATATAAAATTGTGGTTGCGCCCTCTGATATTTATGGCGCTATTTATAAGTCTTTTGACGTTTTTGGCGACTATCCCCTTTGGGATAAATGTGTTTCTTGTGCCTGGCGTAATATTTTTTATTTTATTAAGCTCATTGACGATCGTATATGTTCCATTAGGTGTGATTGTCATAGTAAGGAACAGAAGAGATCGTATGTCATTAAAAACGCTTTCCCTGATGGCAGTCTTACCTATTGTGCGGGAATTTGCCTATGTGTACGGCATGTTTCATGGCTTTTGTAAGGGACGA
>JANLHY010000332.1 GCA_024653795.1 Candidatus Brocadiaceae bacterium
AGAACCCGGACTTTATGTAAAGTCGCCGTTTATCCAGGAGGTCAGATATTTTGATAAGCGGTTGCTGGAGTGGAGCGGGGAACCGAGCGATATTCTGACGAGGGACAAGGAAAATATCGGTGTAGGCACATGGGCAAGATGGAAGATCGTAGACACACTCAAATTCTATACATCACTGGGAACGGAGGCGCGCGGTCAGGGCGTGCTGGATGAGGTAATTGAATCGGCAGTCAAAAACGTGGTCAGCGCCTATACCTTAAAAGAGGTCTTAAGAAATACCAACCGAAAGTTGGAATATACGACAAAGGAACTGGAAGAGGCAGAGGATATTAAAAAGGTATTGATTACCATGGGGCGTGATGAGATCGTTGGAGAAATCCGGAAAATGGCTGCACGCGCGCTGGAAGGCCGCTACGGAATTGAACTGGTTGACGTTCGGATAAAGTACATCAATTACGTCGAGGCCGTCATTCCCAAAATCTATGACCGGATGCGGTCCGAACGTATCCGTATTGCCAACAAATACGAATCAGAGGGACGGAGAGAAGAGGCCGAAATCCTGGGTTCTATGAAGAGGGAACTGGAACGCATTGAATCGGAAGGGTATAGGACTGCCGAGGAAACCATGGGACAGGCCAATGCCGAGGCCATAAAGATCTACGCCGAGGCATACGAAAAGGCGCCTGAATTCTATTCCTTTACAAAAACACTGGAAACTTACGAAACGACCTTCACGAAACAAACGCATCTCATCCTTACCACGGATGGGGACTACTTCAGGTATTTAAAGAGTTTCAGGCAGGAAGAAAAACCTGTAGAATCACTTTTAAAATGAAAATTCCTATACGATTAAATTAGGACTTCGGCAACTTTTTTTATTTGCATGTAGGGACAATTCATGAATTGCCCCTACAAGATTGAAATTCCTATACGTAAACCTAACATAAACCAAACTAAGGAAACAAACTTATGGTCTTCTGGATTGCTACTATTATCTTTATTGCATCGTATGGATTAATTGTTTCAGAAAAACTCGACAAAACAAAGGTTGCGCTAATTGGCGCAGGTTTGATGTTGATTCTGAAAATCGTAAGCCAGCACGAAGCCTTTTATGACGAGAAATTTGCCATAGATTATAACGTTATATTCCTTCTCATCGGGATGATGATTATTGTCAACATCTTGAGCAAAACTGGCCTTTTCCAATTCCTGGCAATAAAGTCTGCAAAGCTGGCAAAAGGCAAGCCATTCCGGATTCTCATTTTCTTTACCATCATCACAGCCGTACTTTCTGCCTTTCTCGACAATGTGACTACGGTGCTGCTTTTAGTCCCAGTTACCCTGTTTATCGCAGACGAACTGGAACTGGACCCCTTCCCATTTTTGATATCGGAAGTTATGGCATCTAATATTGGCGGTACGGCCACACTTATTGGTGATCCGCCCAATATCATAATCGCCAGCAAGGTGCAACTCACATTCATGGATTTTATCTATCATACGGCGCCAGCAGTCCTCTTTATTTTCGGATTCTTCCTCCTGACGATAAAATTACTCTTTGGAAGGAAACTTCATGTAAAAGAAGAAGTCAGACAAAAGATACTGGCAATAGATGAATATGCCCTGATCAAAAACTATAGTCTGTTGAAAAAATCACTCAGTGTATTGGGAATGGTCATCGTGGGATTTATCTTTCATGGCATACTCCATTACGAACCTGCAACGATTGCCCTTTTGGGCGCTGCTGTTTTGCTCATTATATCGAAGGAAGACCCGCATCATGTGCTGAGAGAACTGGAATGGCCAACCCTTTTCTTTTTTATCGGTCTCTTTATTATTGTTGGGGGTGTCATCAAGGTAGGTCTGATTTCTAACCTTTCCGAATGCATGATTTCACTGACAAAGCCAAGCGCAGAAAACATGTTTGTTACCGCAATTACCACCTTGTGGTTCTCTGCGATTAGTTCAGCAATTGTTGATAACATCCCCTTTGTTGCGAGCATGATTCCCCTGGTTATAGATACCGCGCACGCGGTATTGCCTTCCGGGACGGATTTTAAGTCAGTTGTCCAGCACCCAACGCTTATGCCGGTATGGTGGTCTTTGGCGTTGGGCGCATGCCTTGGTGGAAACGGCTCACCGGTTGGCGCATCTGCAAATGTTATTACCTTAGGTCTGGCGGAAAAGGCAGGGTACCCTATATCATTTAAAAAATTTATCATCTATGCAATACCCATTACCATTGAAACAATTATCATAGCGACTATTTACGTCTGGTTACGATATTATTTTTTAATAGAATTATTACTCGACAAAATATGAAAAATGCCTTAATCTATGGTTGAGACGTTGCCTCAGTAGTTGTGTAGGTTGGGTTGAGTGAAGCGAAACCCAACAAATCAAATATCGAATATCGAACAAGGAATAATGAATGTCGAAGGATAAGAAAACCTCATAATTCGAAATTCCTTGTTCGATATTCGCTATTCAATCAAAATAAGCTCTTTTGACGGTTTATTAATCCGATTATGGTCATTTTGTCCAACTGTAAGATGCGAAGGGGGGGGAGGGGTCTTTTGGTTGCGGCTTCGCTGCGGTATGTGTTTTCAGAGGGAACGAAATAAGCGTTTGCGAATATTCGCATTTCAATTTAATAAATAGTAACAATTTAGTTTTTTGAAAAATTTCCAACAATAACAATGTTTTACATGCAGGATTTTCAAAAAACTAAATTAATCCCCTACAATAAAATATATCCATGACAGAAAAAAACAACCAAATAGACAAAAACAATAAACATACAGAGCCAGTAAAGATACCGGCTCCTCATAAACCCATGAATACATGGAAGCACATGGTTGCCCACGTTTGCATATGGTTTCTGGTAATAATACTTGTTATGGTTTATTTTACCTCAACAGGTTCACCACAAGCCGGCCTTTTAGAGGTTGGAGTATCTGCGTTAATCTTTGTCGCCTTGTTTCACCTTGTTATGAAATTCTTTCCTCTCGTCTCTAAGATCATTACTTCGGTGATTGTAATAGGTTTTGGGATTGCATTAATCTTTGTGAATTACCACTATTTGAAAGTTGTTAAAAAGGATGCCTCCCTGAAGCAATTATTAGTGGGAGACCTGCTCGTTCATAAGATTTTAAAGACCATTAAAAAAGAGCCGATTGTTTTAGTAACAAAAGAAGAAATTCCTCAAACAGTTTCAGAACCAAAATATGAAAGACCAGCACCAGCAGTATCTCCTGATCAACTTAAAATAACGATTGCAGATACAATTACGTCTGGCACAAACTTGGAATTCTTACATATTACGCCACCTGCGCCCGTGATTAAAATGGGAACAGCATTTGTGACCGGAAAATATAAGATGGAGTCGTATTTGGGTAATATGACTGAGGAAATTTCTCATTTGACCTTTACAACAAAAGAACGTGGGTCAATAGTCCAACAGGTAACAGAGAGAAAAGATATTACGACCGCATCTCTTCTTGGAGTCATTCAAGACACACCAATTATGGCATTACAAGACCTTAAGATTCAACCTCCTATATCCGGGATGACTGCATCAATTCATATGATAAAATTGTGTGAACCTTTAAAAGAAGGCCGTATGCCAATAAATTAAATTGTATAGGAATTTTCATTTTATTTAAGCGGGTTATAGGGTGGCATGGACAAACTTTGTTTGTCCATGCCTCATTTAATGTTCAGGAATTTCAATCTTGTAGTGGCAATTCATGAATTGCCACTACAAGCAATATAGAAATAGTCGCCAAAGGCTTAATTTAATTGGAGAAGATGTTACAAGACCCACCCCTAAATCCCCTCCCAAGAGGGGAATGAAGAAGTCCCCTCTCGGGAGGGGATTTAGGGGTGGGTAAAGGTACTATGGCTAAATTTATAGTATTTAAGGAGGAGTCATGTTATGAAAATGTGTATCGTTACAGTGCTTATGCTATTATCTTTAGTAAGCGTTGGTTATAGTCAGGATCAGAGCAAAAATGAATTACTGGATGCCGCTATCAAGGAATTTCAACAAGCTATAGAAAAAAACCCAAGTTACGCCGAGGCGCATTATAATCTCGGGATTGTGTATAGTGAAAAAGGAATGGTAGGAGATGCCATCACCGCATACAAAAAAACGTTAGAGATTGACCCCAATTTTGTAAAGGCATATAACAATCTCGGTGTAATTTATTGTGAGGCGGGTCGATTGGATGAAGCCATTGAAAGTCTAAAGAAGGCTATTGCAGCATCTCCGCAATATATCGAGGCACATTATAATTTAGGAATCGTTTATCATGGAAAGAAACAATATTCCGATGCCGTGGCGGCGTTTAAAAAGGCCGTCGAACTTGACCCGAAATTTGAAAAGGGATATTATAATTTAGGCGTTACCTATGCTTCTATGGACTCCCTGGATGAATCTCTTGTTGCCTTTAAAAAAACTGTAGAAATTAACCCGCGATATTCGGATGCTTACTATAATATGGGCGTTGCCTATGCAAAGAAGGATCAACTTGACGAGGCTATTAAATCCTTACAAAAAGCCTTAGAACTCAACCCAAACGACGATAAGTCACATTTCGCTTTAGGTGTAATCTATCAAAGCAAGCGGAAGGCAAAAGTATCCGGCGGGAAGTCAGAGTCGGAAAAACAGTGATCCTGGTATCAATTTAGTGTTTTGAAAAATTAAGCCCTGTTAAGGGCGTACTGTTTGTAGCAATTAATCGTTAAGATACGATTAGCTCCGTTAGGAGCGACCTGTTTGCATATCAATCATATACAGGTCGCTAACGGAGCTAATATCTGTTATGGCATCCTATCTTGCTACAAACAGGTTGCTCCTGACGGAGTTCATGCTTGTCCTCGTAAAAACGGGGAATTGATAAATTTTTCAAAAGACTAAATTGATACTAAATTTCAAAGGTGTTTGGTATTATTCTCGAAATCTTATTGGATTCTATTTATAATATTATTTAAGACTACACCTAACGAATCACTCAACTGAACACGGTAAATCCGTGCCAGTTATTTCAGGTGTTGGATTGAGGGAAAAGAACTGATGGCGAAGCTTTCTCCA
>JANLHY010000348.1 GCA_024653795.1 Candidatus Brocadiaceae bacterium
CTACCACTCCTCCTGCAAACATTCAACTCTTTTTCTACTTTCCCACCTGTTCCTATCCCTTGTTTTTACTCGTGTTTATCAGTTTTCGTTCAGACACTACTTACAACCATAACAACCAAAATGTTTTTAAGGCTCTTCACAATACCCTCCTTTTCACCTGAAAATACCTCTTAACATTACTCTGTTAACTTATCTTTCACTTTACATTTTTCCCTGAAGGGGCTCTCATGGCAAGAATTTTACTTCACGTAAGAATCTTAGGGCATTTTAATGTTACAATTTTATTGCATAGACATCTCGCCGCATCTTCCGGTTTGTCGGCCTGCATAATACTTGAAATAACAGCAATACCGTCTGCCCCTCCATCTAAAACTGCTTCTACATTTCTTTCATTAATTCCACCTACTGCAACAAGTGGTATATTAATTTCTTTTTTTAGCTTCTGAATCTCTTCAACCCCAACCGGCTTTAGAAGCCCTGCCTTTGAAGGTGTATCAAAAACAGGTCCGAACGTGATATAATCAGCCCCGCAGCTCTGCGCCTGCAATGCCTCCTGACGATTGTGGGTAGATACGCCAATGAGTCTTTCAGAACCAACCAGTCTTCTTACAACAGGAAACGGCAGTGACTGCCAGCCCAAATGCACGCCATCAGCTTCCACCGCTAGGGCAATATCAACCCTGTCGTTGATAATTAAATTTGCTTTAAAATCTGAAGTTATCTTCCTCAGTTCACATGCTAAAGAATAAAGCTCTTGGGTCGCAAGCCCCTTTTCCCTTAACTGCACCGTTGTAACCCCACCTTTCAATGCCTGCCTTATGGTATCAAGAAATTGGCGCTTGCGCAAATTCCTGTCCGTAATAAGCATCAATCGAAGATTGCTTACTGCCGCCTTCTTTATCATAAAAACACAGATTTTAAATCAATCTTCAAATCTTTAAGAATATGTAGATAATATCAGGCTGGACAACATCCTCATCGGAAAAGACAACGTCAAATGGAGCATAATATACAAAACCAGATTTATGCTTTTTGACATAACTTTGTAGAATATATCCGAATTCGCAATGTAAATGCATTACCCCTATTTATTGAGCTAATACGCTTGTTCGGCTATTCCTCTTCTAAGTCCCCGATTTCGGAGTCTTCCTCGTATCGACCGTACTGAACTGGATTGGGACCAATCGCCTCGATAACCCGGGGATAGGTCACATCAACATCCGGCTCTCGTGGCTTATTCCGGCTCACCCTAATTTCGAAATACCAATCGTCTCCGAAGTCGAAGTGGTAGGACAGCTTGCAACCCTTCGGCAATGGGTATACTTGCTCAAGCGTGATGCTGTCATAGATATCGAAGCCGGACTCCCAATCGAAGCTGTTCTCGAACACCACCTTACGATTTTGCCAATTGCGTCCGGCGGAGAATTCAAACATATGGTCCCGGTCGAAATCAACAGCATCCTGTATGGCATCGTGGAGGTCGAGCAATGATGACTTTGAGTCAATTTCTATTATCCGGACGCAATCCTCCTCCCAATACATCCCCCCAATGCACTCTATTCTTAATGTCCAGATCATAACCGCTTTTCTCCTGCCGAACGGCTTAAAGACCTACAAACTGATTCTCCATTATCGTTTGGCGTATAACGCTTGGGTTCAGCGGCGGCGCGCAGCGCCGTCCGCTGCAACCCATTGTTAGGGGCCATCGTGAAGAACCTGTAGCGTTTCCCGGAGTGCAGTTTCGAAGGTTTGCATTCCACGAGGCGTGTACTCGTACCGAATGTGCCTGATGTGGCGTACGTCGAAGGGTACCTCTGCACTCTGGGTGACTAAGATGACTTTCTTTCCTAGAGCGTGGCAGATGCCCAACTCGTAGAAGACATTCGGGTTGCTATCGGTGAGGTCCGCAACTATGTAGCGAGCTGTCAAAACGGCATCTCTCACGTCCTCCATCAGCGGTTCGGCCGAGAAGATTTGATCTGCGCGCGTCACTGTGATGCCCAGCTCGTTGCACACTTTGACGATGTGATCGTCGAATACAGCTCGCAAGGAATCTTTGAATGGCATTAGGACAAAGCCGCCGCCCCCGCGTTCCTTGTGCATTGTGCGCGCGGACGGGCGTAAGGAGGCTCGCAGTTGATGAAATGCGGCAACGGCGACCTCAAGTTGATCTCGGAGATTCCCGATCACTGCGATGTCTTCGCCGGCTCGGAGACGACCGTTGACCGCGGCGATGTCGAGATAGTTGTCCACCATGCGCTTGTTGAGGAAGGCGTTGTCGGTAAGAGAGGCTGTCTCAAATTCCGAGAAGCCGTCCTCCACGAGCTTCTTGCGGATGCGCCATTTGAGTTCGATGACTTCCGGTGAGTTGTCGTCAAGACATCTAGGATTCAGGAGCGCTGGCCTCGGTCCCGTCCACAAGTACAGTGAGGTTACGTTGTGGCCAAATGTAGCCCGCAAGCGGGCTGCACCAAAGACCGAAGTGAGAACAAGGCCGGGAGCCGGGTCCCGGAACAGAGACACAAGGAAGGATGTTTTCCCTGCCCCGGAAGGCCCGCTTAGTGCAAAGATAGGACACATGTGCTCGATTGCCTCCTCATGGCGCCTAACAATAATTAGCCCTAATATAAGCGTGATTTTTTACGGACGCGAGACTAAAAGACTGGAAATGCCCGATTTTATTGGTTATAATGGCAGTAATACGAAATCACAATAACCAAAGACTTGTCCTCGTGAAAACGGGGAAAGGGGCATTTCAGATGAGCAAAAACAACAGGAATAAAGATACCAGAATATTGAGGAGA
>JANLHY010000350.1 GCA_024653795.1 Candidatus Brocadiaceae bacterium
TAGGTTAAGTTTGTTAATCTTTAAAATCCTGGTATCAAATCCTGATGTATCCGTGATTTCACCTTCGTAAAACGAAGGACATTCTACGAAATCTTTTAATACTGATAGCCCACTCTTTAATTTGCTGTAAATCAAGAAGAATATCCTCGATGATTTTGCAACTAAGAAACATTCTAATGCATGAATTCCTCGTTCAATGACGTATGTATTTCTGATTATTTTTTCCATAAACTTAGTTCCTCTAACCTTTATCGGGTATAAAATAAAATATTTTTATTAAGATACTACATGTGCTGAAGATTTGTTGTGAATAAGAGCGAAAATTATGCCTCACATACCGATCGATAAATATATTTTTAAACAAGTTGTATTTAGTTGAAAATATTGAATTTGAAGTATACATCTTTTAGGTTTCTAAACTTTAAATTCTTTTAAAGACGCACAAGAGGAAAAAGATTCTATGGTATAATTACCGTAGTTATAATATTAATTCTATAATTGATACAAAAAATGCATTTAGACACGAATATTCGCGAATGATCACGAAAATTCCGAAAAATCGTAACAGTTCACTCCATCCCCTAATGGATTGACAATAAATAACATGAACAACTTCATGTTGCTGTGCCATCAGGGCTAAAGCCCCGGTAGGAAGTGTACCCACTAACCCCAGCCTTAAGGCTGGGGTTAATGACGGTCTTATCGTTCGACTGAGCTCACGACGAAGTCTGAATTGGGCTTTAGCCCTGACAGTGCCTGATCTTCAAAGCACCGGACAACAAACTTGTTCAGATTATTTATTGTCAATCCCCAACCCACCCACCAGGGAAATACTCATTGTCCCCTTGTATTCCTTCCCCTTGATGGGGGAGGTTTAGGTGGGGGTGAACTGTTACGAAAAATCAAAACCACAGAGAACTCAGAGGTAACAGAGAATACTTTTAAAAATCTTTTACTTTATAATTCCATCAACTTCATAGTAGTGTCCTCTAAAGTGTCTGATTAATATTTACGAGGATACTACTATACCTTTTTATAGACCAAAAACCACCTTTTTGGTTGCGGCCAAAGGCCGCGCTAGGTCAATCTGTGTCCAATTGCAGAATTTAGGCAAAACTTCTTATGGTAAACAATTTGTAGTATCAGGATGCTGCTCCAAATGCATGATAATGTGGTTAGGTCTTAGATATCAATTGTTGCTTTTCTCCGCCTTTTGTATATAAAATCCAAGTTCCTTACGATTGTCTACAATCAGGTCTGCTTCTTTGAGGCATTCCTGGTCAAGGTAAGAGGTGACGGCTATCGACTATGCACCGCAAGCCCGCGCTTTTCGCTGAACGTATGCCAGGCGGAGCGTTCTCTATAACAAGACATTGTCCTCTGATACACCGAGTCTCTGGACGGCATTCAGATAGGGTTCAGGAGATGGTTTGCATATTTTGGTCTCTTCACCATCAACAATAACGTGGAGGGTGTCTGGAAAGAAGTTGTCTTAATATTCCTTCCTAACAGAATTAAGTCAATTTAGTAATTTCAAATAGCCACAAAGCCGCTAAGACACGAAGTTTTCTCTTTGTGACTTGGTGTCTTAGTGGCATAAACGAAGTAAGAAACTCTTATATCTGACCTCTCAGTTTTGCCCAAAAGATGCCTAAATATTCATGGATAACACCTTCAGCCTTACGTAAACTTCCGGAATTAGGGAAAAAGTCGGAGGGACTAATGCCCTGTCTTTCCTTGACCATATAATCCGTAGGGGCTGCAATAGGATACATCCCCAATTTCCTAAACATGCCCATTGAGCGCGGCATATGTGAGGCGGAAGTAACCAGAATAAATTTGTCGTTTCCAACAATTGGCTTAATTAATCGCGCCTCATCTTCTGTATCTTTAGAATCTGTCTCCAAAATTAGATCTTCCTGATTTACACCGATAGCCTTAGCAACCGTTGACATGGTTTCTGCCTCTGGAACTAAACCGAAAACACCTCCACCAGATAAAATAAGTTTGCTTTCAGGTATTCTGTTGTGTAACCGAACGGCTTCTATAAGGCGAACCATGGATGTTTCCGAAAGTTGGCTGGTAACGGGAATTTTAGGATCTGGTATATTCCCTCCGCCCAAAACTACGATCCACTTAACCGAAGGTACAATATCATCAGTCGTTGGATCAGATGGTGTGGTTAACATAAGGGAGGAGTATTGGGATTCCAATGGTTTTAAGAGAATATTAGGGATAGCCTCGTAGCTTAGGAACGTAAATAGAATCATTCCAATTGAAATAATAAGCTTTCCAGCCCTTTGTTTCTGTGTAAACAGGAGCAGTACCAGACCAATTATGAAAAGCTCTAGGCATAACGGTACTGGTAAAAAAAATTGAGAAATAAGTTTTTTTAAAATAAACATTTTTTGCTCCGAAAGATAGTTAATTGAATTATGTTATTTCTTGCCAATTATTAAGGACGAATTGGATTCCAGGTCAATCTTTTTTATACGCTTAAAACCAGCGTCTTCAAGCCATGCCCTGTATTCAGACTCGCTGTAAGACGCCCCCTCCTGCGTGCCGATGAGCATATTTAAGCTGAAAAGGGCGGCGAATTGCGGACTTGTCCTGGTTTCATCCAACACAAATTCATGGATAATAACCTGGCCTCCATCCTTTAAGGCATCCCAGCATTTCTTGAGAATCTTCGTGTTGTTTGCGGGATTATAAATATGCAAGAGGTTTGAGACAAGGATGGCGTCATACACATTTTTCCCAAAGGTGTCTTCCAGGCAGTTGCCTGCTTGTGTAGTAACACGGTCTTCCATGCCAGAAGCCTTAATAAATTCCTGGGTAAGCTTGGTTACATGTTCCAGATCAAATACAACGGCATGAAGCTGCGGATTGGCCTTTGCAAATGCAATGGCATAAGTACCAGGGCCGCCTGCAAGGTCTAATAGTCTTTTCGATTCCTTTAAGTCAATTTTGCAGCAAAGATCTTCTGCCTTCACAGAGGCAATATCGTGCATAGCCGTAATAAAGTCTCTGAGGTCATGAGGGTCTACCTCTTCAGGTAAGTCCTTCAGTGAAACGGCCTTTCCCGTTTCAATAGTTTCCCGCAGCATTGTCCAGTTTTCCATAATATTCTGGGCATGATGGATAAAAT
>JANLHY010000407.1 GCA_024653795.1 Candidatus Brocadiaceae bacterium
GAAGCGCTTGTCAAGATAGTATTTGCCATATCAAAGGCATGTTATATTGACAATAAACCTGTATTCCGCATATTATGCGGATCAATCTAATCATTGTTACATGGTAGAAAGATAATGCCGAGATACCACGATAGAGATTGCTTCTTTAAGTACGTGACAAATGAAATTGCCAAACTGATAATCAAGAATCACACACTGAGATGGTCCTGCCCCGTCGATTTCAATGATCCGTTCGACCACAGATTTGCATTCTTTGACGAGCCTCGCATTGAAGCCATTTTTGAACTGCTCATAAAACGATTCGAGACGTACATCTGGGAACGAGATGACATTCAATTCGATGAGACACACCCTTTTGGCTCCATTCTGGTTCTGTTCAAAAAAAATAAAGACGTAATACCGCGAGAAGTCTTCCGGCGAAATGCTGAGACGATCAGACATCGGATTATTCAGGCAGGCCAGCGCGCCCTTGCAGAATTCAATGAGGAGACAAAGCGTGCGCGACTTCAGACGAGAGTGTTGTGTTTAGCAGAAGAGAACGACAATCTGTTGATGTGGTCGCACTACTCAGGATCGCACACCGGGGCCGTCTTCAAGCTCAATGCAATCGATAAACTCGATGTCCCTCTTTTGGTAGCAAAGAAGGTGAGGTATTCCAGAGAGTACCCAGTACTCGTGGCCGAAGAGGAGTGGGTAAATCATGCACTGTGCATAAATCGAATAGATATGGGAAGGCGTGAGGGCGACCTTCTTTTAGTGAAAGGTGAGGACTGGTGTTACGAGAACGAGTGGAGGGTATCAATAACCGACGAGACCTATCCTTTGGGCGGCGCCATCGATTTCAGGGAGCCTTCGGAGGTATTCGGAGCTATATATCTCGGATGCCGTATGCCTCGCAAGGACGAAGAAGAAATAATGGAATTGGCGGGTCAGAGTCTACCCAATATGGAAATATGGAAGGCGGTTGACGGGCAGAGAGCCTACAAGATTGAGCTTGAGCGGCTAAAGTAAAGACCATGTAACCAGTCGCTGAAGCGGATCGGCCATAAAGCCGGCATCCCGCTTAGCTTTTTGTTATGCCCATCAATATAATAATTGACAATTCTGTTATTGAGTTGTACAATTAAAACATGGAAATTGTGGCAGATGCAAGTGCATTTCTTGCTGTCGTTCTCAACGAATCTGACAGGGACTGGGTTATTAATAAAACCCTCGGGACGAAAATAGTCTCTCCTGAAATATTGCCATACGAAATTGGAAATGCATTGATTGCAGTCAGAAAAAAGGGTAGCCTTAATGATCGGGAAGTTCTCAAGGCATACGACATCTCGCAGAGAATAGCC
>JANLHY010000364.1 GCA_024653795.1 Candidatus Brocadiaceae bacterium
CTGCTTTACAAAACCGCGTAAATCCTCAATATCGTCATCCAGGCTTACGCCAATGAACTGAACGCCTTTCCCTTTGAATTTAGTGTACATATTTTTTACATTGGGAAATTCTTGCACACAAGGGTCACACCATGTAGCCCAGAAATTGATGATAATGACATTTCCTTTATATTTTGAAAGATCGATCGGTTTCCCATCAATGTCTGTTACATTAAATGTTGGCGCTTCCGCGCCTATTCGTAATGTCCCACTCAATTCATTGCCAAAGGCATCGGCTGCCCTAGGCTCAATCTGCCGCAATTCAGCAACAACCCCTTTTGCAGTTGCTACGTCTCCTTTTCCTAAAAGAGCCTTTGCCTTAAAATATAATGTGCGTGCCTTAAAATTTTGATTTACATCTCCCTGACTCAGCACCGTATCAAAGCATTTGATTGCCTCATCAAAATTGTGCATCTCATTGTGCGCAGCACCTATGAAAAATTTTGCTTCCAGCGCCTCTTCTGTGCCGGTATATTTTTCGATTAACGTATTCAGTTCTTTTAGTGCATCTTCATAATACTTCTTTGCGTCTGCAAACTTCATTTCCGGAAGACTCACTATATTTCTTCTGATAATCTCTAACTGTTTTGCTGCAGTAGCGTCGTGTTTCAATTCCCTGGCATGAACTGCGTATCCTGCCCAGATAAAAAAAACAGATGTGATTACGGCTAAACCTAAAAGACTCCTTTTTTTCATAATGACCGGCTCCTCGTATATACTTAAAGACACCCCTTTTAACGAAATAATATCTTAATGTTAAGTATTTTTAGTAATTGATATTCTTCGGTTATATTACATTTTTGAAAGATGATTGAGAGCTCTGATGTAATGTATGGAACAAATCAGAGAGATTAATTTGTTGATAGATATTACCATGAGTTCTCCTTATAATGCAAGAGTCATTTCCTGCATTACCGTTCTTACGTTAAGAACAAGTTTTCTATTGCCTTAGTTCCAGAAAGACGAGTATATTTTCATGAAGATTGGAAAAGAAATTTGGAAAATTTACATTGCAAACGTATACACCGTCGTTTTAGAATTCTAAACTATACAGATTGTGTAACAGTTTAGTTTTTTGAAAAGCGCCAATAGTTGAAAATGTCTTTGTGACAGAATGTAGGGGCAATTCATGAATTGCCCCTACATTGCATGATAACACTTTCATCGCAAGAATTTTTCAAAAAACTAAACTGTTACCAAATTGTTTATTCATTAAAACCATGAGGAGTATGCAGAAAATGAAAAAAAAGACAACGATATCAATTCTTTCTCTCATAACGTTCTTTGTGTTCCTTACTAGTGGCGTTTTTGCCGATCCCCTGAAGCTCGACGTAAAGGAGTACGTGCTCAAAAACGGTTTAAAATTACTTATGCTGGAAAAACATGACGTGCCTATTGTTTGCCTTCGGATTAACTATAAGGTAGGTTCGGTGGATGAACGACCAGGAATTACAGGAGTTTCTCACCTCTTTGAACACATGATGTTCAAGGGGACAAAGATATTTGGGACAAGGGATTACAATGCAGAAAAACCTTTGCTCGATAAGGAAGACGAACTGGTCATGAAAATCTCCGCAGAGAAATATAGGAGAGACGCCGCCGATAAGAAAAAGATTGCATCACTTGAAAAGGAATTGGAAGAAGTGAGAAAAAAACTCAGGGATTTGGTAGTGAAAGATGAAGCCTTTTCGTTATATTTACGGCATGGCGGTTCCGGCCTTAATGCAGCAACTGCTGCTGACGGCACATACTATTTTTGCGACCTTCCGGTAAACAAATTGGAACTGTGGGCATTTATAGAATCTGACAGGATGAAGAATCTTGTGCTCAGGGAATTTTATTCTGAGCGGGATGTCGTTATGGAAGAAAGACGGCTCAGAACGGAGAACAGCCCTTTTGGTTTGCTGATTGAACAGTTGAATGCGGTAACCTTTATTGCGCATCCGTATCGTTGGCCAACCATTGGGTGGCGATCAGACGTGCAGAATATTACCAAGGCTGAAACCGCAGAATATTTTAAGAAGTACTATGCCCCCAACAATGCTGTAATCGTAGCAGTGGGGGATTTTAATCCTGCCGACATGATAAAACTCGTCGAACAGTACTTTGGCGATATCGCAAGCCAGTCAGCGCCTCCCCGGGTGAAGACCATAGAACCCGAACAAAAAGGGGAACGGCGCGTTGAGGTCGAATTTGAGTCGAATCCATATATTGCAATTTCATATCATATCCCGGAAATTGGGCATCCAGACCTGTATGCGCTGGATGTGGTGAGTTCGCTTCTTTCGGACGGCCGGACTTCCAGACTGTATAAATCCATGATTGAAGAAAAACGGATTGCCGTCATGGCGCACGCCTATGATCAAATAGGAAAATATCCTGATACCTTCACTTTTATTGCGGCGCCTCGTGCACCGCATACGGTTGCGGAGGTAGAGTCTGCCATTTATGACGAAATTGAAAAACTAAAAAATACCCCGCCGTCTGATTGGGAATTGCAGAAGATCAAAAATCAATTGGAAGCGGACTTTATTCGAGACCTGAATTCGGCTGCCGGGCTTGCAAATGAAATAGGGCACTTTGAAGTTCTTTCCGACTGGCGTTACATTAATACCTTTATGGACAAGATAGCGCAGGTAACCGCGGATGACGTAATGCGGGTAGCAAAGAAATATTTTACGAAAAGCAACCGTACTGTGGCCATACTGGTAAAAAAAGAAAATAACAATAAAGCGAAAGAAGCAAAGGAAGGCAATAATAAGTCAGAAAAAGCGACAGCCACCTATTAATTTAATTGTATAGGAATTTTCATTTTAATTAAGCGGGTTATACGATGTATGGCATAGAGAATCCCCCTTTGTTAAGGGGGACTTAAACGGAACAATTTAAAAATCTAAAACTTGGGAGAGTTAAAGTGAACATGCATAAATATTTTGTATTTCCTGTTATATTCATAGCATACGTATTTTCTCTTGCTTATTCCTCCAATCTCCATGCACAACCCCAGGGAGGGCATGAACGCGTTGTAGCCCCATCGGTTGGGAAACCGGAGTCAGAAGGGGCAAAAATCGTTTCGGGTTTTAAATTCAAGTCCCTCAATTTTGCTCCGCCGAAAGTTGACAGGGTCGTCTTGGAGAATGGAATGATTTTGTATCTATTGGAAGACCAAGATTTGCCCATATTTAATATCACAGCCCGTATCAGAACCGGTGCAATTTATGAACCTCAAGAAAAGGCGGGATTGGCCAGCTTGACGGGGTTTGTCATGAGAAGTGGAGGTACCGTATCTATGCCCGCCGATAAGATGAACGAGGAACTCGAATTCATGGCGGTATCTGTGGAAACCGCCATTGATCGTGAATCCGGCAGCGCAAACTTATCCACGCTCAGGAAAGACATTGACAAAAGCCTGAAAATATTTGCCGATGTGCTTATGAACCCTGCCTTTCCGGAAGACAAGATAAGAATGCGGAAGGATGAGGTTGTTGAATCCATTCGGCGTGAGAATGATAACCCCACACAAATTGCACACAGGGAATTTCGCAAGATTATGTATGACAGCAAACACCCATACAGCAGAAAGGTTGAGGGGACTTTGGAATCCATTGAGAAAATTACCAGGGATGATATGATTGCCTTCCACAAAAAGTATTTTCATCCCAATAACATCATCCTTGGTATCTCTGGCGATTTCAATAAGGACGAGATTGTCAATGAGCTGAATACAGTATTTGCAGGTTGGAAGAAAGAGGAAATTCAATTCCCCGAAGTACCCAAAGTTGATAGACGCTTTGAGAAAGCCGTGTTTTATGTGTATAAGGATATTAATCAGGCGAATGTGATGATGGGACATCTGGGAATTCACCGGAAGAGTCCCGACTATTTCCCCGTCATGATTATGAATTTTATCCTGGGCGGTGGCAGCTTTACGGCGCGCATTCCAGGCAGGATTCGTTCGGACGAGGGGCTTGCCTATTCTGCGTATAGCGCTTTTCAAACTGCACGAGACATTGGTATGTTCTTTGTATCGTGTCAGACCAAGTTGGAGTCGACCAACCGTGCTATCTCAATTGCGCTTGAGGAACTTGAAAAAATTCGTAAGTCACCGATTGATAAAGAGGAACTAACGCAGGCAAAAGAAACCTTCACGAACCAATTTGTCTTTCGGTTCACAACCAGCGCCAGTATTGTAGGACAAAAGGTCGATATTGAATACGAAGATTTGCCTTTGAACTATCTCGAAACCTATATAGCTAACGTGCAGGCCGTTACCCAGGAAGACGTTCAGCGGGTAGCCAGAAAATATCTGCATCCGGACGAGATCAAGATTCTTGTGGTTGGCGATAATGAAAAGTTCGATAAACCACTTGATAGTTTTGGGAAGGTTAATGTTATAGAGTTAAAATAATGGAAATCAAGACCGTTACGATGGAAATACCTGAGGGCGCCAATATCATCATTGGTCAAACCCATTTTATTAAAACGGCGGAAGATTTATACGAGGTCATGGTCAATGCCGTACCGGGCATTAAATTCGGCGTTGCATTTTGTGAGGCGTCAGGTCCATGTCTTGTCAGAGCTGAAGGGAACGACAGTACTCTCAAAGAAATTGCTATTCGAAATGCAAGTAACATCGCAGCCGGTCATACGTTTGTTATCCTTATCAAAGAGGCGTTTCCAGTGAATGTGTTAAACTCCATCAAGGCGTGTCCGGAGGTGTGTTCCATTTTTTGTGCCACGGCAAATCCCATGCAGGTCATTGTAGCAGAAACCGAACAGGGCAGGGGCATAATGGGCGTCATTGACGGTTACCGTCCTAAAGGTGTCGAGACTGAAAAGGACATCCAAAACCGCAAGCAATTCCTCCGCAAAATTGGATATAAATTATAATACAGCCCTACCCCGAACGAGTCGGAAGGAACGAAATCCGAAGCACAAAATCCGAAACAAGTTCAAATTTGTTGAAACGAAGCGTTATGCCGCTGCTTCGTTGGGAAGTTCCCAGCCGGGGAAGACTAGAACACCTGGGTGACACTTCAGTGCCCGTGCCAGAATCTTCGCACGCTCTACCCCAAGACGGACTCTGTCATTTTCGATTGCCGAGATCGTAGCCTGGGGAATACCTGTAAGCTGCGATAGTTGATTTTGGCTTAATTCCTGAAGTTCACGAATGATTCGCACAGACTCGCCAACCGAAACCGTAATTCGTTTCTTTGCAGGGCGATATTCCATCATTTAAGACCTCCGATAGTCATGGGCGGTTATAGAAGCAACCTGGAACAAAAGTTTTTCGGGAATTACTCGGTAGATCACCCGCCATTGCAAGCCAAGCTGAGAGGAGCGGTAGCCTTGCCACACGCCCGACAAAGCTTCGTCGTGAAGCCCCTTTATCAAACGTAGCCCGGGTGGACCAGAGACTGCGGCGATGTCTTTCCATTTCTCGTACCGTTTCAGTATCTCCTTCGGTATTGAAGCAACTTGTTTGTCAACCCGCCGGTGTTCTTCGATACGCCACATACTATATAGTATCTATACTATATTTAACATGTCAAGTGCAATTTATTGTCGTTGCGTAACGATCAAAATCGATGGTAGTCCAGTGCTTCTTTTTAGAAAGCCAGAAATCAACACCCGCAAGTTTTGTCATCTTTATGCTTCCTGAAATTACTTACAAGAGTTGAAAATGAATCCGGTTTATATTTATTGAAATCTTCCTCATCAACGAATACATAGTCAAAGCGCACTTTCTTTTGTGAGGCGTTGATATCTTCGCACCATTTTTTCAGACGAGCCATTTTCAAAGGAACATCAGGGTCTTCAAGGCCTTTTGTTTCAACGATGAATAAGTCCTTATCGCTTGTCTTCACGATAAAATCAGGGTAGTAATTGGAAATGTTGCCGTCCGCGTTCATATAGTCGATAGTGAAATGCACTGCCAGATAATTCTTTGCATAGGAAATAACATCCGTACATTTTTCGAGAAATGAAGCAAAAAGCAGTTCGAGGTGACTATCTCCAATAATCTTGTTGAACAGACTTTTCTGCGGAACAAGAAAGCCCTGCTCCTTGACAACAAACGGGCGAGTCTGCCTGAGCTTTATATAATCCCGTATTTCCGCGCTTCCTTTGTCTTGTACCGTCAACTCATTGATTTTCTTCTTGAAGGTCTCAATGATGGTCTTGGTTGCCGAAAGTTCAGAAAGGTTGCGGAGGGTGTTCAGGTTGTCAATATCAACCGTAGAATCGAACAAGTGCAGAGATACAAAATCCTTCACCTTGCCATAAAGAACATCGTACCCGCTGACAAGCCGCAGGTCTTTCATGATGACTTGCGTAAAATATCCGATGACGCTTCGATAGTCCGTTACCGCGCTGGAATCAAGCAGGGTCGTATGGTTGATTTCCCCGGTTGTAATATCCTTGAACACTATTTCCCGTTTCTCTTCTTCTGAAAACTGCCGGTAAGCGATTTTCTTGCATCCGAAGGAAAAAGGCTCCAGGTCTTCAAGGCGTTTGTATTCCCGGTAGATGCACGGTGAAAGGATAGGGATTTCAATGTCCAGCTTGTCAACGTCTTTTTTGGTGTTTTCGTTATCAACCTCAATGATGATAGGGGCTTTGGGGGCTGTTCCGCATCCCATCGGTTTACGTTCCAGTTCAACGCCTTCGCTCTGGATGGATTCCACGAAGTCCATAAACGCTTCGGTGCCGACCACGCTGACATACTCGGTCGTATCCTCACCCGGATACATCCGGCGAATACCTCTGCCGAGAGTTTGTTCCGGGAGGATATTGCTTTTCGCGGCATAGGCACGAAGCCCGACAATGGTTGTTACATTGCGGACATCCCAGCCTTCTTTGAGCATAAGAACCGAAACGATCACTTTATACGGACTTTCCCAACTGTCTATCTGATTTGATGCCTTGCGTAGCTTTTTCAGCGCTTCTTTACTCTTTTTAGTATCGGATTCGGACACTTCACCGTTGTTGTTAGTATGAATGACAAGAACCGCATCCTTGAATTCCGGGTAGGTCCTTTCAAGGTATTCGCCCACATCGTCGCAGTTCTTGGTGTCGTCGGTCATGACGAACAGCACGGCTTTTTTGCCGAGTTTTTCATGTTCGAGATATACCTTGCGCCATTCTTCAACACCGAGGGCGATATAATCGGCATATTTTTCCGTGTAACGGGAGCTTTTCACTTCGGCGAGCTTTGCCCTGCTTGCCAAATCAGGAAGCACGGGACGCTTTACCACGTTTTGGGTAATCGCTTCAACCAGCGGGTAATCGCATACGGTCTGGACAAAGATTGCGCCGTTATTGTGCTTTGGCGTTGCAGTAACATCGATTTGCAGAGAAAGAAAATGGTCTTTCTGCTTGAGCCGGTTATGGATATCTTCAATGGATTTGAACCACGCAAGCCGTGAGTCATGGATATGATGGGCTTCATCGTTGATGACGACAATCTCGTCAATCTCGCGGACAATCACGCCAAGATCAACCTTTGAATCGGTGGTTTTTCCGACCGGACGCTTACCGAGGAAATAGTCTTCGAGGTTTTCGTCGTCAAAACTCGGTTCAATGTCGTTACCCGCATAGACACGGTGAATGTTGGTCAGGAAAAGGTTGCCTGATTTACGAACGATGGAAACATCATCCTGGATATGCAGGGTCATCTGGAAATCATCCTGCCAGTTCTGCCCTTCGTAGCCGTTGTCGGGCAATAGCGGGTCGTTCCAGAAGATTTTCAGGCCGTCAAAGTCTGCGCGCAGGCGGTCAAGGACAATGATATTGGGAGCAATGACAAGAAAGTTTGTGGAAAGCTTTGAATCTGCTTCGTAGAGTTTATGGAAATAGCACCAGGTGATAATCAGGCTCATCACCTTGGTCTTGCCGCTTCCGGTCGCCATTTTTACTACAAGACAGAGCCATTCCTCGTCGAACATGCCGGTCGATACCGCACCGGAGGAGTCGTAGCGAATCAGGTCATACTTATCTTTCACTTTGACGACTTCGTAGAGGTAAATGACGGTCTCGATGGCTTCCCGTTGGGCAAAATAGTATTGAAATTCAAACATGTTACCATCTGATTTCGGAAGTATATGCTCTGTGTGAAACCACCACGAAAGAAGGGCTTTTGATGTTTCTGAAGCGCTTTCGTAGCGATTGTCTCGCCATGCCTTGACTTCTTTGCGAATTTTGGAAACAAGGGGCGGCAGCAGCTTTTCGTAGCTTGTCTCCCGCAAGGTCTCATCCGCCGGAAACCAGCGGTAATCAGGATTGAGTATTTTGTAGGGGGATGTCGGGAAAGAAGGATGAATAGCCATTATTTATCTCCTCGACTTAACCGCGAATACACGCGAATGGACGCTAATAAAAAATACTCATATTTGCGTTTATTAGCGTTCATTAGCGGTTCCTTTTGTATTTGCATATCTTTTCCATTCAAGTTTTTTGCTGCCGAAGTTTATAATTAATCCCAGCGGCAATTTTGTTGCCTTTAAATAGTTAAGCAGTTGGGCTTCTTCAATTTCAGTTATTTTCTTAATCGCCTTGATTTCAACGATAATCTTTTCATAGCATAAAAAGTCGGCGATATATTCTTTTTCTAAAATTCTACCTTTGTATGAAATTTGTATTCTTTTTTGCGGTTCAAAAGGAATTCCATTTTCTGCCAATTCTATTTCCATAACTTCTTGATATACGGCCTCAAGAAAACCGCATCCAAGTGTATTCGAGACAGCCATTCCCGCCCCAATTATCTTAAAAACCTCATCCTTAAAAAGTAATTCATTATTCCATTCGTGTTCATTAGCATCCATTAGCGTTTACCTCCGGAATTATTAACCGCGAATACACACAACTGGCCGCTAATATTGTTGTTAATTCGCGTGTATTGGCGTTCATTAGCGGTTATCTTCCCACGCTGACATCAACAATCTTCATTGTGTCGTTTCCGAAAATGTCCACCACCTTGACGGCAACTTTAAACCGCCCGGGCTGGCAGTCGTGGAAGGGAGTTTTCAATTCCAGCGACCGGTCTTTCTTGGTGCGGAACGATTGCCATTCGTTTTCAAAGATAAAGTCGCCCGTCCAGACATCTTCCATTTCGCCGGTGGCTTCGTTTTTGGCGCGGACAATCTCGCGCTTGGATTCAAAGTTAAAGTCCACGCTCCAGTAGTCTATCCAGTCCGTCCATTTTTTGGTGAGGACTTCGCGGGTGACAATGCCGTCCTTGTCTTTGGTGACTTTGATGATCTTGCCGCCTTCCACGACGATCTTGTTCTTGCCATTGCCGAGTGAAGCGGCGGCGTTATCCACCGTGTCCTGATTGTAGAATACGGAAAAATCAGTCAGCTCAACCGCGATTTTTGAAAGTCCCCCTGACAAGGGGGAGTGAGAGGGGGTTGGGGATTGAGGGGGTTTGTTGTAACGGAGTTTGATTTTTTCGTGTAAATCCGAATATACGCCATCAAGGTTACTCAACACATCCCGATTGGTGTAACGAATCACTTCAATGCCAAGCTGATTTAGTCGCAAGGTGCGTCTATTGTCATAATCAACTTGTTCCGCATGGCTATCACCATCAATTTCAATTGCCAGCATTAGTTCGGCGCAATAAAAATCAACTATGTATTCGTCCAGTGGCTTTTGGCGTGTGAACTTAAGGTCGGAAAATCGTTTGTTTTGCAATACTTCAAACCATAACTTGCTTTCGGATGGGGTTGGATTTTTTCTATTCTCGCGTGCTTTTTCGGTGAGTGTGGGATTGTAGGGAATGTAACCCCCCTGGCCCCCCTTATCAGGGAGTATTTGACATGCGGTTTTACTTCGATATATGAAACATCGTGGAACACGATCTGATTCTTTTCGACGGCGCGTTTGTCGAAGACTTCACGGGGAATGTACTTGAGTGCAAGGTCGATGCCCTTAGACTTGGCTTCTTCCTGAATGTTGGGGAAAAGCCCCATCTCGAACTCAAAGGCGAGGATGTCCACGCGGGACACGCGCTTTTCGCGGCATTCGAGGATGATTTCTTCCACAAACAAACGAGTAACGGGCAGATTCACCGGCCCCACCGCGACAATGCGCCCCGCTTTTTTACCATGAAAGCACCTGAAGTTATCCACCGTCTCGGCCTTGTAGGCTTTGAGGATGAGGGCGATAAAGTCCTTTTCCTTCTGCTCCAGTTGTTGCTGCCGTTCCTCTTTGCGCAGGTTCATGTTGACGCCGATGTAATGCGCCCGCTCATACTTGCCGAGGTTGAGGATTTCAAAGGCGCGGAAATCTTTGCCTTCTTCCTTGAGTTGGCGCTGAACGCCGATCATGCGCTTGCGGGTGGTGTGAATGGCAAACTTGCCGAGGTCGGTGCCGATCCACTTGCGCCCCAGCTTTTCGGCAACGGCCAGCGTGGTGCCGGAACCGCAGAAGAAGTCGGCCACGATATCGTTTTCGTTACTGGTGGCCTTGATGATGCAATCAATTAGTGACTCTGGTTTTTGAGTTGAATAACCAGTTCGTTCAACTGCCATTGAATTTACTTCTGGAATATGAACCCAAATATCACCAAGAGATTCACCTTTTTCTTCGTCAAGGAATCGTTTCAACCTCTTATTACCTGAACTCGTTATATAAATCTTGCCTTGCTTTTCAAATTCACTAATCGATTTTTCCGAATAATCACCAAGATCGCAATCACGAAATAGCCGGCCATCCTTATCAGGTCGGAATTTAGTCTTTATGAAATCAGTATCATATTCTTTATAAGCACCATTCCATGTCCATGTTTGAGATTTTGAATAGAATAATATAACATCAGAATTTCGAGCATACTGATTACTGGTAGCCTTGGCACCACGAACCGGTTGTCGCTTCCATCTGACTTCATTTTTATAGTTTTCAGAACCAAAAACCTCATCCAAGACCAATCGAATATAGCTATTCACCCTCCAATCACAATGCACATAAATGCTGCCATCCTCCGCCAGCAGGTCCCGCATCAGCACAAGGCGTTCATAGATCATGGCGATGAAGCTGTCGGCGCCCTTGCCCCAGGTGTCGCGGTAGGCAAGTTCTTCCAGAACGCCCGGCTTCTTTGTAAAAGTTTCAGCCTGCCCTGAGACTGTCGAAGGGTCGCCGATCTCGATGTCCATCGAGAAATCCGCGCCCACATCAAAGGGCGGGTCGATATAGATGAGTTTGATACCGCCCGCTTTTTCTATTTCATTACGGATGGGGCCGTTTTTCAGGGACGAAAGAATGAGCTTGTTGTCGCCCCAGATGAGTTTGTTGTTCCAGCCGGATTTCTGACGGCCTCGGAAGTCAAACAACGGCAATTGATCCGGATTATTTTTAACCGCGAGTGAGCGCGAATGGCCGCTAATGCCTTTCCCTGATTCGCGTGTATTAGCGTCCATTAGCGGTTTCGACTTCCGCGGTTCGTCCACCTGTTCGATTACCTGAAAGGGGAGAACGATATTGGTCACTTCGCTGGTCTTGCCGTTCCAGACAAGCTCCACCTCTCGCTTGTCGTCAAAGAGCATAAAGCGGTATTTGTCGGGGAGCGGTTTGTCCGCTTCGATAAGTTTCAGTATTTCGCGTTTTTCGTTGTCAGTAAGTTTCATTCACAACATCCTTTTGTGTCAGGTCACAGGTTATTTCATCGGGCTAACGTTTTAATCAGGTGCGCCGTTTTTTGGCGTCACCTGAATTTAATGGTTATACAAGATTCCTTAAGAAGATTTAATCTGCCCTTCTTTAAGGGAAACAGTAACAACATTGCCAACATATATTACAACTCTTACTGCTTCGATGATAAAATTTTCGAATTGATATTTTACAAGCATCTTCTCATGTTGGAGCATACCATTTAAAGCATTGACCTTTTCGATATCGTCGTGAAAGTAATAACCATTTATCCATAAGTCCATAACCACTTCAGGACTCATTTCTCTACCATTAAATGTTAATTTAAATCCAGTACTCTTGAGTGACTCTCTCCAGATGTTCCGGGATTTAACCAGATACTCTTTATATTTTTCATTTGTAAGGTATTGTTGACAAATATTGTAAATTCTATTTAAATAAATCGGTTCTTTTTCTGAAACGAACTTTCTGAAAGTTAATAAGAATGAACGAAAATATTCTTCGTTTGGATGAACTGATTGAAAGTGAAGCCCTTTTTGAGCTTCATATTTCACTGTTATGCTACTGTTAAATCCTTCTTTAACAATTTTAGTTTGACGTAATTCATCAACACGTGTCTTAAATAAGTTCAACTGATCAATATGATTCATGTTTTTTGTATAACAATAATTAGACCGATCCGCATAGTATGCGGATCACCGGTTTCTGACCCATATTACACGCCTTTGAAACAGCGAATGCCGCTGCGATAATGCCTGTATGCTCGACCACTTGCGTTGCCTGGTATTTGTTATCTTGGCGTCTTATGCGGATCGGCATAAAAAACCTCACTCCCATCCTATGGCAGTTGTGTAGGTTGGGTTGAGTAAAGCGAAACCCAACAAATTAAGTTATTCCTTGTTAAGTCCCCCTTAACAAAGGGGGATTCAGGGGGTTGTGTTTTTTCTGGGCTATTTTACAACCCCCTAGCCCCCTTTTCTAAGGGCGATTCTCTATGCCATACATCGTATGACCCGCATAAATAAAATGAAAATTCCTATACAATTAAATTATTCATGTCCTACGTTTACGTCAGATTTAATTTCAGTGCCTGCTCCCCGATTGCTATCATAAGCGCCTTGTTTTACATAGCGATGAAAGCTGGAATATGGCCACGCAACAGGTGATTTTACCAATCCATGCTTAATATGTTCGTGGTTTTTGCCTATGGGCATGGTGATTTCGCCCCGTAGCCATTTGGCAAATTCTTCGTTGGCCCGCACCAAACCCACATTACCCACTGCAATAAGAATGTCTCTTAATTTGCAACACATCTCGATTTTGCGTTTCGCTTATTTATGATCGTAATTTCTTGGAAAACTCATCACCTTTCATGCAAATCTCTTCCAGAGATTTATCTTCCCAGAGTTTTTTTCTCCACTGAGTGTAATCAAACTTATCCTGTTTTATCAATGTGATGAATTTTTCCGCTTCAAGAATATCCATCTCGGAAAACAGGATTTTTAATCCATCATTGCAAATTTCGTAATCGCTTCTCATATCGTTTCCTCCATTATTCTGATAAATGAAATCGGATCTATTATCTTAATATCAGAAATACTGTTGCTCTTATGCAGTATACCATTATCAACCGTTATAAAATACTCAGATTTGCCTGTTAAGGCACATGATAAATGTATCGAATCCTTTTTCCCAAATCCCAGAGATGCTATTTTTTGTGATAACCGCAGGATGTCATCTTTAAACGAGATATAAGCTGATGAATAATCATGCCATTCATATATTGAGTCTCTCTTGCTCGTTCCAGGATTGGCGCTATTTTCATAATCCAGCATGAAAGACCAGATTAAAAATAGTTTTTTCTCTTTTACTATTTCCTGTATGTGAAGTTTCGCTTCGGTTTCGAGTTTGATGGACAAATGATCCTGATTGTCGTAAGGTCGGTTAAAACAGCAGTTATCAAGATATACTTTCATTCACAACATCCTTTGTATCTGAATCATTGGTTATTTTAGCGATTTATTATGTGTATAAGGTTGTGTTGCGTAAAGCGAAACCCAACCTATACAACTATTTTAATCGTAAGATATTTTTCAAAGCCTTATCAAGTGCTACCATTTCTGAATTGGACGAGAACAATATCGCCTTTTTTCAGTTCCATTCTTCGTCCTCAAATCCTAATTTTTCCCAATCCTCGAAATCCTCTACAGGTTTTTTGAAACCCTCAATCATCTCCGATCTAATCATCAATTCCTG
>JANLHY010000369.1 GCA_024653795.1 Candidatus Brocadiaceae bacterium
TTTCTCTTGACGAGTATTTCTACTTCCAGAGACGCCTTTAATGTGGTTCTGTGGAGCGTACTAAATCCCATCATTTTTCTAATAGCAGGATAAATAAACAACTCGAACGTGACAAAGGATGCAACGGGATTTCCCGGCAGGGCAAAAATCAGGGTTTTGTCCTTTTTGCCAAAAATGACGGGTTTCCCGGGTCTCAATGCAACTTTCTCGAAATAGATATGGACCTTTAAATCCTTCATTACATCACCCACGAGGTCATATTCACCCATGGAAACGCCGCCGGAGAGGATCAGGAGATCCTTTTGTAAACCTCTATGCATGATACGGGATATTTCCTCTTTTGAATCCTTAACAGTGCCCAATAATTCAACGTCTGCCTTCAGATGTCCGGCCTGTGCAGCGAGTGAGTAACCATTACTATTTCTAATCTGCGCGGCGGAAGGCGTGGATTCGACATCCACCAACTCAGTACCTGTGGAAATAATGCCAACTTTTGGAGCGGGAAACACCTCAACACGTGACTTTCCCACGGTAGCAAGGACACCGATTTCCTGAGGTCGAATGGGCGTGCCTTTGTGAAGCACTATTTGCCCGACCTTCATGTCCTCGCTCATTTTTGAGATGTTTCTTCCCCTATCAATTGCCCTGAGAATTTTCACTCGATTATTTAACGGAAGGTCTTCTGTTTCCTCAAACTTGACGACGGCATCAGCCCCTTCAGGGACGGCGGCGCCAGTCATGATCTTGGACGCCTGTCCGCGCAGCACCTTTTTCGTGGGCAGGTGACCTGCGGCAATATCCTCAATTACGGTCAATTCCACCGGGGTACGAGCGGTGTCTTCCGCGATAACTGCATAACCATCCATTGCCGAACGGTCAAATGGGGGCATATTAATGTCTGACTGGACATCCTGTGCAAGGCACAATCCCAGGGCGCTCTCAAAAGGCACTGTTTTGGCTGGCAGTGGCTCAACTACATCTGTAACAATTTTTACAGCAGTATCGACAGAAATCATATTTTTATAGAGTTCCTTTTGGGGACGCGGATAAACGCAGACTTCGTCGTGAGCGCTCAGTCGAACGATTATCAGGATTAAGGAAATTTAAAAGGCAAAATTGCCCTCGGTGTTCGTGTAAATCTGTGTCCTAATAAATTTAATGGGGGTATTCAGTTGACTCCAGTAAATACAATATGTTGTGGTGATTCAACGCCCAAATACACTACATCTTGTGGACAGTGGAGTAAACTGAATACCCCCATTAAATTTATTATGTTAAATGAACGGTAATAATAAGTCAAGCATTGTTACCTAAAAGATTGATACTGTTGCTTCGAAAAAAGCTTGACAGGATGAAATCAAGTGGATATAAGGACATAACCTCTGATAAAGATTTTTTTGTAAGGAGTAATTCTTGCATTATTTTCAAATTAAATATGTAATCCGATGGCTGGGTGTCCCCTGTTTTATATTAATACTCGGGTGCGCTCCATTGCAGGTCAAAGATGGTATCCTTTCACCACCACATAAAAACTATACAGTAAACATTCCAGGAAAAGGGTGGGAAATGATTAAGGTAGGTAAAGAAGATATCGCCTTATGGCATAAACAATCTCACGCCATGATTGCCTTTATCTCCAGCGACATAGAGAACAAGAAAGTTTCCCTGAAGATGCTAAATAATCAGCTTTTTATCGGAATGAAAAATAAGAAAATACTATTGAAAGAATCCATCGTCGTGGATAACCAAGAGGCAGTACATACCATTTTCGTATGTGAAATAGATAATCATAAATTCAAGGTAGATTCCTACGTCATCAAGTTTGAGAATAAGGTATATGACCTGGTATACTGGTCTCCAGTTAATTCATTTGATTATGTTAGAGAAGATTTTAAGAGTATAGTAAAATCATTTAAATTTTTGAATTTATAAGAAACAATTACGATTGCCAATGAATGTTTTATTATCCATAGATATCATCGCTAAGAAGTTTATCCTTTCGGTGGGGCAAGTAACCCTATTAACGGTTAAAGGACTTGTGGGAATTTTTGTGCCTCCGTTCAATCTGAAACTAGTATCACGGGAGGTTGATAACTTTGGCGCAGGCTCACTCCTTCTCGTTGACATTATTGCGCTATTTACCGGGATGGTAATGGCCCTTCAGACGATTTATGGATTGCGTATGTACGGCGCAGAAATGTATGTTGGCAGCGTAGTTTCACTATCCCTTGTGAGGGAATTGGGACCTGTCCTGACATCCATTATGGTAGGCGCAAGGGTGGGGTCTGGTATTGCAGCAGAGATAGGTTCCATGCAGGTGACAGAACAGATCGATGCCATGCGGGCACTGGGGGCAAGCCCTATTAAAAAGCTGGTAACTCCAAAAATGCTCGCAGCGATGATTACATTGCCACTGCTCACTGTTACCGCTGATATTGTGGGGATTTTTGGAGGCATGGTCATTGCCATGTTTGAGCTTGATATAGACCGTACCTTCTATATTAATTCAGTCTTAACAACCGTTAAGATATCTGACTTATTAAGTGGTATTGGGAAGACGGTATTTTTTGGTTTGCTCATTTCAGCAATTGGTTGTTATTTTGGATTAAAAACTACAGGAGGCACAACGGGAGTAGGCCGTTCTACAACAATTACCGTCGTGACTATTTCAATTTCAATCCTGATTTCGGATTTCTTTCTGACAAAACTGTTTCTGATTGTGTTTTAATGTCCAACGTAATTATTGAATTCAAGGGCGTATATAAATCCTTCAATGGACTTTTAGTCCATAACGGTATAAACTTATCCATATTGGAGGGTGAAATTATATCACTCCTCGGAGGGAGTGGTTCTGGAAAGAGTGTACTCCTGAAGGAATTAATTGGACTCATGAAGCCTGACGAGGGTGATATTATCGTGCTGGACAATAACGTGACACAGATGAATGAAGAAGCATTGATTGAGCTGCGGGAACACATAGGAATCTTGTTTCAGGGGGCAGCATTGTTTGATTCACTTACGGTATTCGAAAATATTGCCTATCCGCTGCGGGAACATCTTGAGCTGACAGAAAAAGAAATTCAAGAGCGGGTAGCTGAAAAACTGCAAGTCGTGGGCTTAAGTGGCATTGAAGAGAAGATGCCGGACGAGTTGAGCGGGGGGATGAAGAAACGGGTCGGACTGGCAAGGGCAATTGCTACTGAACCGGATATCATCCTCTACGACGAACCCACGACAGGATTAGATCCAATGACTGCCCAGCGCATTAACGATTTGATTATCGAATTACAGAGAAAATTGGGAATAACCACTATCGTAGTAACGCACGACTTGCACTGCGTGAAAACCGTTTCAGACCGGATTGCCATGCTCCACGAAGGGAAGATTGTTGCAGTTGGGACATGGGAAGAACTTGTATCCTCGAATATTCAGGTAGTAAAGGATTTTATTGGGGGAAAATATTTTATGTAACTATTCAGCCACGAATGAACGAATTTACACATTCGTGCTCATTTGTGTCTATTCGTAGCTAAACAGTTGATAGGGGCTTTTTATGACAAAAGAACAAATAGCTGAATTAAGGGCGGGAATCTTTACCCTGATAACACTGATAGGATTTGGCGCTATGGTATTCATTCTCGGTACCCAGAAAGGATATTTTGAACCTCAAATTACGTTAAAAACAAAATTTTTGAATGTGTATGGATTACAGGCAGGCGCTCCAGTACGATTTATGGGCGTAGGAATAGGGCAGGTAAAAGGCATCATTTTACCCAGGGAATTGCCTTACGCAGAAATTGAGGTATTACTCCAGGTAAATAAATCAGTTCAGAAAAATATAGCCCGTGATTCCGTTGCTACTATTAAATGGTTGAGTTACGTAACGGGGGATTCTTATGTAGAGATTACATCAGGGGCACGCCGTGAACCCATTGTGGAGGATGGAGATTCAATAAAAAGCGCTGAACCAATCAACTATACCACAGTTATTGAGAGCGGAATTAGTATCATTGAGTCATTTTCAAAGTTTTTTAAAAAGCTGGAGGAGAGTGGTTTTGTAGAATCATTAAGCAATGTTTCGGTATCACTTAACGAAAGTGTGA
>JANLHY010000410.1 GCA_024653795.1 Candidatus Brocadiaceae bacterium
GGGCGTAGGGAAGACAACACTGGCCTCTATTATTGCCCAGTCAATTGATGCTTACTTTGTTTCCTTCTCGGCAGTTCTGTCGGGAGTTAAGGATATCAGGGAAGTTATCGAAGAAGCCGGGGAGCAAATTAAGTATTACAATAAAAAAACTATCCTTTTTGTTGATGAAATCCATCGGTTTAACAAGGCGCAGCAGGACGCCTTTCTTCATCATGTGGAAGACGGCACGATAACTCTGATTGGCGCAACTACAGAAAACCCATCCTTTGAGGTGAATGCCCCGCTTTTATCACGGTGTAAGGTATTGGTACTGGGGCAACTCACCGAAGATCATCTAAAGACAATTATGAGCAACGCATTACAGGATGGGGAACGAGGGCTTGGAAATCTGAAAGTAGAGATTCAGAACGATGCCTTTGATTTTATTGCACGCCTTTCTCATGGAGATGCCCGGGTGGCTTTAAACGCTATGGAAGCGGCTGTCATGCTTACTAAACCGGATCAAGAGGGTAAGCGAATGGTAACCCTGGAAATTGCCCAGGAGGCAATGCAGCGAAAGGCGCTTCTTTATGACAAGGGCGGGGAGGAACATTACAATGTTATTTCTGCCTTTATTAAATCCATGCGGGGTAGTGACCCGGATGCTGCCCTCTACTGGCTGGCACGCATGCTGGATGCAGGCGAAGACCCTCTTTTTATTGCACGCCGTATGATCATATTTGCAGCGGAGGATGTCGGCAATGCAGATCCGTCAGCCCTCCAATTAGCCGTGGCTGTTAAGGATGCCTTTCATTTTGTGGGAATGCCCGAAGGTTGGATACCCCTAGCCCAGGGTGTAACCTATCTTGCCAGTGCACCTAAGAGTAATGCCTCCTACATGGCTTATCAGGAGGCGTTGAAAGATGTCAGGGAGAAAGGCGCATTAGCGGTGCCATTTCACATACGGAATGCGCCGACTCCTATGATGAAGGACATTGGATATGGAAAGGGGTACAAATATCCACATAGTTTTGGTGGTTATGTAGGGCAGGCGTACATGCCCGAAGAACTTCAGGGAAAGGAATACTATAAACCTACCGATAATGGTTTTGATAAGGTAATCAAAGAGCGGCTCGAAATATATAAAAAAGAACGCTATTCCTTAAAATAAAGTGACTAGTATTGCGACATATTAATTACGAGACATAGTGAATAGATAGTTTCAAGAGTATCGCTTCGCTCGCCAACCTGCATAATGTTTCGTTATTAATTTGTCAATGTACTAGCGAGGCGAAGCCTCAGACCAATACTTGTCATCGTGCAAACGGGGAAACGAGTTTGGAACCACAGATTTCGCAGATTGCACAGATTTATTTAGATTTTTATCTGTGGAATCTGTGCAATCTGTGGTTTCAGTAATTCTTTTGAATTTAAAAATAACCAATGTATAATATTAAACCTAATAATTGCAGTCGGACACAGACTTGCCTGCAGGTTGCGCAAGCAGGTAAACGCTGATTTACACTGATTTTTCAACGACATAAATAATCACAGGTAATCACCTAATGAGTGTAGAGACGCACAGCAGTGCGTCTCTACAACATTAAAATTTTTATGCATAACGCTGATCATGAATCCTTACACAAAACCATTTGCAAGGCATGGTCTTTGCGAAACAAATATATAGATCACTCCACTACAAACGCATATCGTTTGGTAAACTCTTACGGGGATGCCCTACAGGAAGTAACAATAGACATTTATAACAAAAATCTTCTGGTGCAATATTTTAAATCGCATGAAAAGCATTCAAAAGACAGAATTTGTAGCGAACTTAACGATATACTAGCGCCAGAAAATATTACAGAAAAGATACGGCTCAAAGGTGAAGAAATTAAAACTCATTTAGTGTCGGGAAAAGAAATTCCAGGAGATTTTGTTGTGCTGGAAAATGGCATAAAATTCAATATATCATTTCTTGAAGGAGGTGGAACAGGCCTGTTTCTAGATCAAAGGGATAACCGGAAGAAGATACGAGCCTTAGCAAATAACAAAGAGGTATTAAATTGTTTCTGCTATACATCCTCCTTTTCAATTTCCGCAATTCTCGGGGGCGCTATTAGTACAACCAATATAGACCTGTCCAAAAAGGCGATTGAATGGAGCAAAAAGAATTTTTTACTGAACCAACTTGATGTAAACGATCACGAATTTATAGTGGGAGATGTATGGGAGTGGTTGCGAAGGTTTCAAAAAAAGGGACGGACGTTTGATGTGATTATTATTGACCCACCAAGTTTTTCTACCAGTAAAACAACAGTATTCACCGCAGAAAAAGACATCCCTGGATTAATTGGGGCTGGACTCGACATCCTTCGTGCGGATGGAATTCTTGCCTTTTCCACTAATATCGCAAAAATAAACTTCTCGACATTTTTCCAATTATTATCACGGGTAAAAGGGTTCACGCAAAAAACATACAAGATTATCGATGTTTCATCACAAGGGTTAGATTTTCCTACGGATGGGATTCACATCATAGAACCTTACTTGAAATTTGTCATGTTATCGTGCTAGTTTCTTTATAAAAATATTTTGACATTTCCCCGTTTTCACGAGTACAAGTTTAGCAAAAAAATGTAGCGCCGATCCCTTCCCCGATCGTAGTCGAGGACAGGTGTGGTTGGCCAATGCCTGCCCCGTACTTTGATACGGGGGCAGGGGTAAACCACCCGCGCTACGAATTCCGACTCTTTCGTGTGGGATTGACAATAAATAATCTGAACTTGTAGAGACGACCCAACGGGACGTCTGTACTTGTCCGACACTTTGATGATCAGGCACTGTCGGGGCTAATCCCCGTTTTCACGAGGACAAGAGCCCAATTCAGACTTCGTCGTGAGCTCAGTCGAACGATATGACCGTCACGTCTTACCTGGGCTTTAGCCCTGATGGCACGGCAAAATGAAGTTTGTAGGTTGGGTGAAGCCTGTCTGCATGCGTACATGCACAGGCAGGCAAAGCGCACCTAATCCACCCCCTACCCCCGCCAGAGGGGGACAATCACATGTCCCCCTCACGGAGGGGGATAAAGGGGGAGGCTGGTACATTGACAATTTAATAATGTAACATAACGCGGCGGAGCCGCAACCAAAGTGCCTAAAGTGCAAAATGCCTAAAGTGACTAAAGTTAATGGCTTACTTCACAACTTTAGCTCACTTTTAACTTTAGACACTTTTAACTTTTT
>JANLHY010000391.1 GCA_024653795.1 Candidatus Brocadiaceae bacterium
CTGTCTGCCCTTTGGGCATTTTAATCTAATGTTAAGGAATTTCAAACCGACCATGTAGTGGCAATTCATGAATTGCCACTACAGTATTATAAAGAAAAAGGCCGCCGAACCTAATTTATTACCTCTGTGTCCTCCGTGTCCTCTGTGGCGAATGGCGTTTATAAAATCTTATACTTCCCCAATCCAAACGACGTCCCTTTCCCCACGTGCACGTACTCACCCAGTCTTAATAAGAGCATGAAATCTGATATATCGCCCTCGTATGAAACTGTGCCGGTAACACCGCCCAGCGACATCCATTCTTCCTGCCGTGTCGAATACCGCTTCCAATCATACCAATGGATATCTCCTTTTAAAAGCTTTACTTCTTTGGCATTTTCGATAAGACCTTTGAAGTCAACCTGAAATTTTTCGCCACAATGGAAATAGGATAATGAAGAGATACGGCGCAGGAGGTTTCTAATGAGAACATGGAATTCGATTTTGTCGGTTATATGACCATCAAAACGGAGTCGTAAGGGGGTAAGGAGAGAAATGGTTATTGTGTTATGATGGTTTTCACCTTGAGAAATCCCCTTTTCCGATTTACAAGATGACATGATCGCTGAGTTTTTGACCCCTCCTTCATCGTTCGGCTGAGCGCTTACGACGAAGTCCTCCCCTTCGCAAGGGGAGGGAATTCGATTATGAGTTGCTATATTCTCCCCTACGCAAGATGAGAGGCGAGCGGTGAGGGGCTGATGGTTTAATTGACGGGCGTGGATTATGGGATAATGGTTAGTGAGTGTTTGGACTTTGCTGTTGTAAATCTGTATAGCTTCATCCTCCAGACTGATGCCTTCCACCTGCACTAAATCATATTTGCCCCTGCCCTGTCCAATCCCCTGTTTCCCCAATTCAGTAAAGGTGTAGATGAAATAGGGGATGTAGTCTATAGCGTTGCCGATGAGGACTAAATGAAAGGAAAACTCTTCGCCGGTTTCAAAAGACTGTTTTTCATCAACAGGTGGTTCGATTACAAAGGGGTGAGGTACTTTGGGATAGAGCCGGAGTATTTCGGTATCTTGCGGGGGCGGGGTTTCAAAGATATACGAGTAGATGCATTTCTGCTTCAAAAGGCAGTTGTCGCATTCCTTGTTCCTGATAACGCAAACTACCCGTTTGAATGCATAACCAAAACCACCGCGAAAGGCAGAGCCTTTATAGGAAGGGAAGCGTATGTGCTCTTTGGCACAAATGGTGAACCTGAATTTTGCCAGCCGAAATGTTTCGAGCATATAGACCAGACCAATAGAAATTAGATCACAGCCTCTACAGAGAAAATCAACAAGATAATATACCCAAATTATGATGTAGCATGAAAGAAAAAAGACAGATCACCCTCCCCTAACCCCTCCCATCGTTCGACTGAGCTCACGACGAAGTCAATGGAGGGGTGATTTGTAATTTGTGTTGCTGCCGTCTGAGTTTTGACTCAAAAGAGAAATTATTTCTTTATTTGGCAGAAAGAGACAACGCTTCGATCTGTTCCATAATCTGTCTTGTAACCTCGACAATCCCTTTTTTGGTTGCCTTTTCGTTCATAGTCTTAAATGTAATAGGCCTGCCGAAGATTATCTTGATCCTGGAAATTTTTGGTATCTTTGCGCCTTTTGGCAATGCCTCGTATGTGCCTGAGATAAAGGCGGGAATGACTGGCACTCCGCTCTTTATGGCAAGGAAACCGATGCCCGGATTCCCCTCCTGAAGGCGGCCTTCTTTGCTTACTCCTCCTTCAGGGAAGATGCCTAAAACTCCGTTTTTTTTAAGAACCTCAATACCGCCTTTCAACGCAGGTATGTTGGAACCCTCCTCTTTTACACAGATACAATGCAATAATTTAAAAAGCCATTTTCCGCGTCCTTCATAATACAATTCGGTCATCATGAAAGAAATACGCCTTGGAAACATTGATTGAAGTACTATTGGGTCCATATAACTGAAATGATTCGCAGCCACGATAAGAGGCCCTCTGGCTGGTATCTTCTCTCTCAGTTCAACCTGGGTGTGAAAAAATATCTTTAATATAAAAACACCTATTGCCTTGAGCACAAAGAAAAAACAATTGTTCAGGAAGTTCAAGAGATTGAAGTTGTTTTGCCTGGTTTGAAGATTATCCATCTTTCTTTGCTTATCCGTGTATAATATTAATTTGTAAAAACCACTTTTTAGTAGGAAAATACCCCTCACCCTCTCCCACAAGGGGCGAGGGAAGAAGATTCCCTCCCTTGACTTCGTCGTGAGCTCAGTCGAACGATGGGAGGGATTAAGGGAGGGTAAAATATTTTCATGCTCTTGTGTAAAAATTTCGTTTTTTAGTATCAATTTAGTCTTTTGAAAAATTTATCAATCATGAGCTCCGTTAGGAGCAACCTGTTTGTAGCAAGATAGGATGCCATAACAGATATTAGCTCCGTTAGGAGCAACCTGCCTGCGTGCGGCCGCGCACAGGCATGCCTGTTTGCATATCAATCATATACAGATCGCTCCTACGGAGCTAATCAATATTTTAACGATTAATTGCTACAAACAGTACGCCCTTAACAGGGCTTAATTTTTCAAAACACTGAATTGATACATTTTTGACAGGATTAACAGGATAGTCAGGATGAAACAAGGTAGCTTTTATCTTGTTAATCCTGTATATCCTGTCTAAAAGTAAGTCTTTGTTCTTGCTACGGGAAAACCCGGAGGAGAATCCATTTATGAGAATTGCCGTACATCAGCCCCAATTCATGCCCTGGCTCGGATATTTTGACAAGATGGACAAGGTTGACGTCTTTGTCCTGCTGGACAATGTCCAGTTCAAAAAAAACGAGTTCCAGAACAGGAATAAGATAAAGACGTCCAATAACTGTATATGGCTTACTGTCCCTGTTAGTTTCAGCTTCGGCGACAATATCAGCGATGTCAGAATAGACAACAAACACGACTGGCAAAAGAAACACCTGCACACCATACAGACCAATTACGGGAAGGCAATGTTTTTTAAGGACTATCAACCAGCGCTTGAGGAATTATATAAAAAGCAATATGCCTTTCTGTCGCTGTTGAATATTGATACAATCAACCTTATAAAAGAGACGTTCTCCATAAATACAGAGGTTGTAACGGCAAGCTCCATCCCGGACTTAAGCGAAGAGCCTACTGAAAGGCTGCTTGATATATGCAGACATTTTAATGCAGACACTTATCTGGCAGGGGCTGGCGGCAAGACTTACATGGAATGTGAGAGATTTAAAGACGCAGGCATTAAACTGCTGTTTCAACACTTTGTCCATCCGGAATACAAACAGGTTTACGGCACATTTGAACCATTTATGTCTGCAATCGATTTCATCTTTAATGCTGGGAATAACTTTGACTTAGTGCGGGAATTGAATGTATAGGAATTTCAATCTGTTATGATTCCCCTCTAAAAAGCTTACCATTACCCACCTCTTTAGCCCATGAGGGCTATTGATAGTAGGCAGGCAATTTATTGCCTGCAAAGAAGATGGAAAGAAACAGTCCCGTAGGGACGGTTGATATAAACCCACCTTGAACAGATAGGATCATCCGTCCCCTTGGGACTTGATTTCTCTTTCATTTTCCAACAGGCAATAAATTGCCTGCCTATTATCATCATCCCCTAACGGGGCTAAAAAAGATGTGGGTAATGATAAGCTAAAAAGAGGGGATATAGGGGTGTGTTAAAGAAAGAGTAGATAATGGATAGCAGATGGCAGATGACTACTATTCACTTTACACACCCCCGGCCCCTCTTTCTAGAGGGGAGCTTAAAAGTCGCTGCCGCAGGCAGCCTAATTTAAGAGTTGGAGGAGTATTCTTGATTCCCCATTCCAGCCCCACCTTAGGGATAGAAGAATTATCCGCTGTTTCTGAAGTCCTTTCATCAGGGTACATTGCTCAGGGGAAAAAGGTTAAAGAGTTCGAGGAGCAGTTTTCCCAATTTCTCGGCTTAAAAAAGGCTGGAGCAGTTAATTCAGGCACCTCAGCCTTGCATTTAGCGCTTATTGCGCTTGGCGTAAAAACTGGAGATGAAGTGATTATCCCAAGTTTTGTATGCACTGCATTATTAAATGCTATTAATTATGTCGGCGCGAATGCCATTATAGCGGATATTAACGGAGACGACTACAATCTGAGCTATGACGATGCAAAAA
>JANLHY010000395.1 GCA_024653795.1 Candidatus Brocadiaceae bacterium
TTTATCAAAGAACAAGACACTTGCTGATGATTACTTCAAAGTTAAATCTAAGCGACTCAAGAAAAAATTGGCTGCTTAATTTTTAACAAAGTAATGATATAATAACGAATGTCAAATAAAAGTGTCAAGCGTTTTATTAGCCAGGCCACGGTAACGTCAAAGTCATGCAAGAGGTAATAGTTCACCGCAAAGGCGCAAAGTGTGCAAAGGTATTATTTTTTGGAAAGTACATGCTGAAAATTTCTGAAAAACCTTGTGATTTTATTGTAGAAGATAATCCTTCTTTAAAGTTTTTTATCATTCCTCCCCCTTTCTCCCCCTCTGGAGGGGGACATGGGGGGAGGGCGTCCTTTGCGCCTTTGCGGTGGGCTGAACTGTTACCCTTTATAAAAGATTCTGAATCTATTTCACCTTTTCCCTTTTTTGTCTCATATTCCAATACTGATATTCCCTTCAGATGCTTGTATGCATCATTTAACCAGCCATTTCCACAATGACAGATAATGTATTTCTTTCTCGCCAAATGCTTCCTTTGTCTCATAGTCCCATGTAAGCACCATTAGGCTATCGCATCCTGTCTCGTCCGCTGCCTTGACAAGGGCGTTTATCTCTCTCTTTTTTGTCTTATCGTTATCAATATCGTGACATACCTGGATTAACTGACTTACCTTCAATCCTTCCCTGACAGTAAAATCCACTTCCTTGCCGTCTCTGGTCTTGTAATAATAAAACTCCTTTCCCCTTCTCAGAAGTTCTATAGTCACCAGGTTCTCAATCAATCTCCCTGTGTCAGGGGCTGTCTTGAACTTAACCGCATTTATCACGCCGGTATCATAGGCATAAACCTTCCTGGGGCTTTTCATCTGCTCCTTAACCTTATGTGAAAACCTCTCGGTGTTGAATATCAGGAATGCCTCGTTGAGATAATCAGTGTAGTTTTGCACCGTGTGCACACTTTTAAACTCAAGCGCTTTCTTGAGCCGTGTATATGAAAACTCATTTGAATGGTTTGTAATCAGATAGAGTCCGAGGTCATGGAGTTTTTTGGCATAGCGCACATTGTATCTCTTTACGATATCTTTGAACAGGATGCTCTCAACCAGGGTAGTGATGTAACTTTTAGGGTCGATGTTCTTTATCAAGACTTCAGGATATCCCCCTTTGTCCAGATATTCGTTCAGCAGGTTAAGGAGCATGCCCTGGCGTTCTTTCATGTCAAGGGTCTCATCTATTACAAAATTCCTCGCTCTGAGGAATTCAGAAAAAGAAACTAGATATAGCGGCCTGTCAGGTGGGTGGTAAGTTCCCTGCTCAGGAGGCGTGAGTTTGAGCCGGTGATTACGAGCAAGAAAAAATTAATCTAACTGCATAAAAAACTATTATTTTGTGCAATGTGTTTAATTATATGCACAGCGATAGGATTTTACAAGGGGATTGTGCTAAATAAACTCGTCCTCGTAAAAACGGAGAAAGGATAGTGGCGGAAAAGTTAACCAGCATGGGGTGGAGATCGCCGGTTATACAGGTGTGCTTCTTTAAATAAGGTTTTCAGCGCATTTTTTGAAATCTTCTTTCAAATTGTCAAAAACGATATTTCTCATCATTTCATCAAGATTTACCCTTTCGAACTCTTCCGCCAGCATTTTTAACATCTTGTTTGCCTCTTCTTCACTCAATATACCAGCAAATCTTAGAATAGGAGACAAAACATTTTTTTTAACAGAAATAGTTACTTCAACTTCTGTATTTTCCATTATTTCTTCGATTGGTTCCAATGGTCTTAATATACCGTGTTCATATATTGCATCACTAGTGTCCGGTTATAAGTTGAACAAAGGCAATTGTTTATGAAGAATGGAAGGTTCTTTTTTGTAATCAGAATCCGTAAGTACTTGTAAAATA
>JANLHY010000402.1 GCA_024653795.1 Candidatus Brocadiaceae bacterium
CCCGGATAAAGCTGCAAGGCGCGTAATTCGGGGAGGCTCCCGATTCTCAAAACCATTTCAAGCGCGAGCGCACGCAAGAAAATCGGAACAACCAGACCTGTTCAATTTAGCATTAGGATTCCGCTGTGCAAAGGATGTAAAGGGGAAGTAACTGGGCTTGCATACATCCCCATGAGTAGGAATAATAATGTTAAACAACACAAGGCTGGTTCAAATCTTGTAGATTGAACCAGATATTTTGAACAGACTATTGGCTTTAAATAAATATCAGCCGTAAAAAGCCAAATATTTCGGTTCAATCGAGGACGATTGAACCAGCAAGAAGCTTGTCATTCCCGCATGTTTTTAGCGGGAATCCAGACTTGTCCTCGCATGATGTTAGCGGGGAGCATGCGGGAATGACATATAAGATGTCTCTTATTTATTGCCTTTACTTATAGAAAGAGGGGCTGGGGGTGTGTTGTAGCATATTTACACACCCCTTAATCCCCTCTTTCTAGAGGGGAAACTATGTGTTTGATTAAAATTACTGAACATCAAGTGTGCTGATATCTCCAAAATCTGATATAATACTTGCATGATAATTGATAACGACTTTTCAAAAACTATTTTAGAGAACCTCTATGACGGTGTGTACTTTGTCGACTGTGACAGAAAGATTCTCTACTGGAACAAAGGCGCAGAGAATATTACCGGCTATACAAGCCCTGAAGTAATAGGAAAGCGATGTTCTGATAATATCACTCAAATTGACGATAGCGGTGTTCAGCTTTGCATGACAACATGTCCATTAGCCAAAACAGTTGAGTTGAATATGCAGACTAAGTTAGATGAAATGCGTAGATACGGCAGGCCTTTTGGTATTCTCTTCATGGATAGATCAGTTATATTTCTTTGCGAACAAGCTTCGCGTCCTTGTTGAACAGTCTGGTTTTTCCTTAGATTCAGGCATCATTCAGGTCACGGTTTCTATCGGAGCTACGCTTGCACAACCGAAAGACACCGATGAAACACTTCTGAAGAGGGCAGACAAACTTTTGTATTACAGCAAGGCTACCGGACGGAATCGTGTGTCAACCAATCAAAGTATGATTTGAATTAATTCCGCTTAAAAAAGGGGGAGATGAGGGGGTTGTCCGTACTACCCTTCATTTTGAAGTTCTTGAGTTGTTCGGCACGGATTATTCCCCTCTTGGGAGGGGTTAGGGGTGGGTTCCTTTCCCCGTTTTCACGAGGACAAGGATCGTGAAATCTCAGTGAATATTTCACGAATTACCGCCTTACCCACCCCTTATATCCCCTC
>JANLHY010000440.1 GCA_024653795.1 Candidatus Brocadiaceae bacterium
AAGAAGAATATGGGATTGTCATTGCGTGAGGCATACTGATCATTGCAATCCTTGGAGGATTTGTGAAAGGCAGAGGCAGGGAACCTGGCGTAGAGGTTACGTGGCGCGGGATACGAAGGCTGGAAGATATTGCGATAGGAGTTTTCCTGGCTAAAGGAAATCTTTTCAATGAAGATTTGAGGAAGTACCAGTCTGATTATGGATAACTTGTTCAGCAAAAAATTGTCCAACTGTAAGCCCTTGATGGGGGGAGGCTAGGTGGGGGTGAAAGAAAAAGCTACGCACCCTCCCTTTGTCCCTCCCATCAAGGGAGGGATTATCTTTAATTCATGTAGTCGCCGAAGGCCTAATTTATTTACTTTTATATTAAGCATTGTTTTCCCTGTGTACTTTGCGCCTCTGCGGTGAAAGGCACGATTTAAAAACCGCGTTTTTTTCTTTTTCATATGAAAATTCACGAAATCAAAACCCGCGTTCGTTACCAGGAAACCGACCAGATGGGCGTTGTATATTACGCCAATTTCTTCGTATATTTTGAAATGGGTCGGACGGAATTCTTGCGAAACCTTGGATTACCGTATTCAGAATTAGAGAAAGAACACATCTATTTCCCGGTTACTGAAGCCCACTGCCGATTCCGCTCACCAGCCCATTATGATGACATCCTCACTGTCCAGACCTGGGTTTCTGAACTTAAGCATGCTACGATAGAATTCAGCTATAAAGTGATACGTGAAAGTGACAATAACCTCATTGCAGAAGGTTCTACCAAACTAGCCTGCCTCAACGCCAATCGCAGACCCACCCCAATGCCAGAAAAGCTCAGGAAACTCTTACAATAAAAAAAAGTTATATAAACTCCCTCGCTTCTCATATTTTCTCTTTTGAGGTGTGCCACTATCCTGAGATTTTGAACGAATTGGATTACGGTTTGATCTGAGGAATGGTAGCGTTTTCTAATCATCTGATATTGCAAAAGAGACCGCCGGACTTCTTCAAGAATTTCTTCTGCCAGGCACATATCAAAACCCCCATCTTTGGCTTTGTGGAGTAATTCAGCAGAAACACCCGCTTTAGCAAGAAAAGCGCTAACAAGAACCGTGGAATCAAGGACAACTTTATACATGTTGTTTTCTAAAATTCTTCACCATTTTGGCAATTTCTTCTTCCTGTTTTTTAGCGCTCTGCTTTGGTTTAGGTTTGCGATCCTTGACGTTTTCCATAGATTTATAAAGTTGATTCCAGGCCTTCTCGCGCTCCACCACAGTTACTGGTTTGAGAAGAATTCCTTTTTCCACTGCCTCGGCTTCAAGAAAATCTCCTTCAGCGAGGTTAAACTTCTTGCGCAAATCG
>JANLHY010000455.1 GCA_024653795.1 Candidatus Brocadiaceae bacterium
TAATCAAAATTCCAGTAGGAATTTCATTAAAAGAAGCCGAAAAAGAGATCATTCAAAAAACACTCCAGATGACCCATGGAAGCAAAAAAGAGGCTGCCAAGATACTGGGTATATCGCATAGAAAGATTGAATATAAAGTAAAAGAGTGGCAGTAGCGGCGAAATTTTTTCTCGCCTTTTTATCCAGCACACCCCAATTCACGCAAATTTTTCGTTAAGCAGTCTTTTCCCAGTTGTCCGTCTTTTCCGTCTCATTCCTTCAAACAAAAATATAATTACCTTTAAAGGTTGTACAAATCAATATTTATAACAAATATGATAGTGGCCGATTGCTTACTGGTATGCCAGTTGTTGATTACGATAAGCACTTAAGCACTTAAGCAATTTCTGAAGAATGAGGATTGGTATAAGTGTTGGTAATTTGTTTTTTGACGATTGAGTATTGCATTGTTTTATCCAATGGTAATAAATAAAAATTTTAAACTTTTTAGGAGGGGTTTTGGAAATGAGTTCAGTTATGGCAAATGCTTACATGAAGATGTTTCCCATGGAAGGAGAGAAAAAGGTTTCAGCCGGCAAACATAATCCTGTCTTGGATATTCCTGAGTTTAATAAGGCGTGGAATCTTCATAGAGAGACTAGTTTAGACATTATGAAGCGTTTTGAGTACATGTCTCAATGTCTGAACTTTACCGATAAGGATACAGAGGCCATCAGGGAATCTAAAGGGATTTTGGCGGCAAACCTTGAGGCGATCCTCGACCACATCTATTGGGATAAACTCATAAATGATCCCTGGTTGTCTAAGTGGTTCAGGGACGATACAGGCAAAATTGCAAAAGAATATGTCACCATTCGTAGGGCTAGGCAGCGCAGATTTTTGGTAAAAATCCTGGAGTGCAAGTGGGATGAAGAGTTCTGGAATTTTGTTCGTTGGGTTGGGGCGGTACATGTCCCCACGTTTGGTTCTCAAGACCTCTATATACCAATGAGGCTGAATCTTGCGCTTTGGGGATACATTCACCAGTATTTGTTTAACTTCTTTGCTGACGAACTGAAGAATGACCCTGAAAAGTTGCGCAGGATTACAACTGCATGGACGAAGCTCTTTTGGCTGATTATTGATGTATATCATATCGATTATTTCGCATCGTGGATGTAATACATGTGTTTAAAAGGAAATGGTTGGCAGGATGGTAAAAGAACTCTGGTTTGAGGGCAATTGTATCAGGTGCTCGATGTGTATTGAGGAGGCGCACGGTGTCTTTGATTTTACGGCCGAGGCTGGCCCTAAGGTCAAGGATGGCGCCGATGTCGCTTTGTATGCCGAGGGTATAAAGCGTGCTGTTTCTATGTGTCCAACACAGTATATAAAATACCGATAATGGGTATTTAATTAATTTTTAGTTTGTCCATTAAATGACTTCGATATATGGCAAAGCCAAGTTTGTTATTGGTAGATGACGATAAAAATACACTCGATGGGTTGGTAAGGATTTTACAGTGTGAAGGATACCCTGTTTCTGGCGTCTTATCCGGATACGATGCATTAAAGCTACTATTTAAAAAAAAATTTGATGTCATGATAACAGATTTGAATATGCCGGGAATGGATGGGTTAACTTTGATTCATGAAGTAAGAAAAGGGAAAGAACCTATAGCGATTGTAATTGTTACGGCTAACAGTTCTGTTAAAACAAGTGTGAATGGTGAGGGAAATTGGGAGTGTGATTACTTTTTGAAAAAACCGGTAAATATCAGAGAGTTAAAAGCAATTTTGGAAAAGTTATGTATTTGTTAGTTACATGACTTTTTGGTAGCTTGAATCAAATAAGCGGCAACGTGTGAACAGAAATTTGCACGTTGCCGCTTTTTTATTGAGGGTTTACAATTGTTTGGTATTGATAACGTACTAAAAATTATTGGCCACGAAAACAAAAAGTTTGTCGAACCTATCGTTACAACTATTTCGCGGAAACGAACCCCATTTCATGTCCTGATCTCGTGTCTCTTGAGCCTGAGAACCAAAGATCAAACCACCAGCGAGGCTTCTCGCAGGCTCTTTGCTGTGGCGGACAATCCAGAAGACATGGTAAGGATTCCTGCAAAAAGGTTCCCAATTCCGGGGACACCATACTTAATTATTGACTCAGTGTTGAAAAATGGTTAAGATTCCGTTGCTTGAGATGTTTGGGAATTGGAGTGATTTTCTTTCCAAAGGTATCTCGCATGAGGAAGCTGAATTGAAGATAAAAAATCAAAAATTGAGGATATATCATGAGAAAAAAAATACTTATTGTAGAGGATGAAGAAGAGTTTTTCTTCTTTTACGAAACAATGCTGGAGGATAGAGATTATATCATTCTGCATGCAACTGACGGAGTGCAGGCTTTTGAGCTGCTAAAAAAAGAAAAACCGGATATCGTTATCCTGGATTTATTACTCGATCAAATGTCGGGTGATGAATTCTTCAGGCAGTTGAGATCAAACCCTACGTATACTAACATCCCTGTCATTATTGCAAGCAATTTTTCACCACGGTCATATAAGACAATATTCGAGATAGACCCAAATCTGATTTTCCTTGAAAAACCTTTTACCCAGGAAAGATTACTTGCTGAAATCAAAGCCAAGTTGAGGTAATGCGTGATTTATTTCCAATCATAAATATTTTTTTAATCCCTTGGAAATAGACTTATCACCCGTTCTTTTCCATAAAATTTCACTTTAACACTTTCACAGTCAAAAAACTTAATATCTTCAATTTCTTCCGCCCTTATTCCCCCTAATTTACTTTGAATGATATCTTTAATGTGATTTTCCACTTCCCCTAATCTTACCTTTTCATTCGGCGCTAAATTTTGAGAGAGAATAATTTCTTCAAGAATTAATCTATCAAAATCTCTCCCTTTTTTTGCCATTTTTACAAATTCTAACTCTCTTTCGCCCAACTGTAACGGTAACCGTTTTAAGATATTTTTGACTTCATCAATTACAGTTTCAACTGTGCTAATAAATTGAAGTTCTCCAAAAATATCCTTAATTGTAGCCTTTAAATAATCATAGTGTGTACAGGCCAGACAGATATGTGATATTCTATTGCATTTAATAAATTCTTCCAGATTTGCCTGAATTATTTCCCTTGCAATTCTATAAAACGCTACTTGCATTTTTTCCGTGTCAAAACTCTTTTTATACAACATTTCAGATAATACGGCCAACAAAGGGGTCGACTTAACAAAAACGCTATATCCGGCTTCTCTTATATGTTTTTCATAGATACCACTTTTTATTGTTCCCACGGTCCCAATAACGCCTATCTTTGCTTCCATAGGCAATTTTTTAATTTTTGCTATGGTGTTTTGTACAGGGCCTATAAATTGTATGTGCGGAAACCTCTTTCTTAACCTTCGATGGTCGACTAAAGTGTCCACAGTATTACAGGCAAAACAGACGATGATGTCTCTGGAAACTATCCCTAGCTTCATTAGTAAGCATTTCATTAGATGCGGTATTTTGTCAAACACTTTGTTGAAAAATACATTTGATTCTTTTATGTTTCTACAACGTTCATTTATTTCATAAATAGCCTGTAATGCTATTTTGTTTATTTCATCCTGCGTTTTTTGACCAAATGGAAAATTTGCTTTGTCCGTAAGGAGCAAAAGTTTTATATTACCTTCGGAAAGCATTTTGTTTAATTTCTCTGCTACAATGATGCCACCTAGACCTGAATCAAAAATTCCAATAATTATAGGTTTTTTTGCGGCTTTTTTTACCCTTTGCAAATATTTCGCTTCTGTTGTACTGACAATTCTTCTTATAGCTACCACATCTCCAGCTAAAGACATGTCCATACCATGCTTTTCCACTTGATTCTTAATAACGTTGTTTTTTAGTACATTCTCTATCCGCGCAATAATATCTTCAAAAACATAATTCTTTTCCCATTTATCATTTTGGGCATTTTGAATTTTTTCCAAATATGAAGCAATGATCCCGCCAGATTTCACAATGGAATCACTTCCAACAATTTTTCTATTTTCCCTTAGAATGTGATAACCTTCCTGAGTAATGCCTCCATTAACAGCTGAAACAACGTAATTAGCTTGAATATTGAAAGCATTGTAAACAGTAATTTGGTTTTCTCTAGCTGCAAGAAAAAGGATATCAGCCTTTTCTTCTAACAATTGGCAAGGATCTTCATATATTTTTGCCTCTTCAAACATATAAATACTGCCGCGTTTTTCTTTATATTCAACTAATGCCGGTATGTTTAATCCCTGAATATTGTAAATAGCTACTATCTTCTTTTGCTTCTGGTCATACTCACTTACTGCCACAACTTTTGCACCCATTAAAGAGAAGTACCTGGCAGCATTGAGACCCACTTTTCCAAAACCTTGAATAACAATAGTTTTTCCCTCCAAATAATTTTTGCGCTCCCGCCCAATCCTTACCTTTAAATAATCTTTAGGATTTTCGTTATACCACACTAAAAAATTAGTGATTTCTACTGCCGCAAATGCCGTAGCTTCTGTCCTGCCTTCCAAACCGCTATACGTTTTAGATGTAACCGCCCCTAATTCGGGAACGCTTTGTTTTCCATCCCCATATTCTCTTGTGTCCTTTGAGAATTCATCCGCTACCTTTAAATACGGCATTCCCGATGTCCATATAATTTCAGAATCCCTTATGTTTTTTAATCTTTCTAAAAGAGCTTTTTCCTTAATTTCTTCCGTTTCTGCCAGGGCCCTAAAATGCCCGTCTGCCATTGAATCCATCATCGTTTCGTCAGTTCCTAAATCTGGTCCAGGAGAATATGCGTTATGTCCCATAATGCCTTCCTTGGTAAGTAAATAGCCTATTTCTCTAAATAACCTCTGTTTTTCAACATTTGTCAATTCAATAGGCTGCAGAAACATTTCTCCATCGATATTTTTCAATTCTCCTAAAAAAACTCCACACATACCACCCCCTAATGGCAAAGAATAAAGGGATAGCTTTAATGTTGTTACAATAGAGAGGGCTTCAATCTCTTCTGTCACCCATTTACAGCAAGACTTCCAGGTTTCTTCGACAGAAGCCCTTTGATCTCTGAAACTATCAAAGGTTTTAAAGAAATCTTTCCCTAAGACTTGTGGGGTAATGAGCATTACACCCCCTTTAGGGGGACCAAGGGCGGTATTATGGAATACAACAGATGAATACAGGACTATTTTTTGGCCAGTATCTTTATAAAATTCTAAATGTCTTTCCCAAACGCTTTGTGGTTGTTTAAGCAGAGTGAATAGTTTATTACAATTTTTATAAAAGACAGGATCTTTTTCCCTAATTATATCTATAGCTTCATCAAGCCGATTATGAATACTCTTCAATAACGTGTTCGTAATTTCTCGTTTTTTTAACCGAAAAGAAGAATACATTGAAATACCCCTAGCGCAGCAAAGCCACAACCAAAAAGAGTTTAACCACGAAGAACACGAAGGGCACGAAGAAAAACTTACAAAAAAAAGAAGTATTTACAGAGTAATACTATATCTTCATAATCTATTGTTAGAAATTTTGTAACAGTTTGGTTTTTTGAAAAATTCCAGTAATAATGTAGTTATTATGCAATGTAGCGGCAATTCATGAATTGCCGCTACATATTGTCACAGAGGCATTTTCAACTATTGATGTTTTCAAAAAACTAAACTGTTACCATATTCGATATTTTAACTATGACGTTAGTTGGTTGCTTGAAGATGCTGGGGTATACCCGCGTCGGATTAATGAAATTGTACTTGGGAAACGTAGCGTTTGGGCAGATACGGTGTTGCGCTTAGCGTGTTGTTTTGAGATATGTCATGGCTGGTTCAATCTTGCAGATTGAACCAGATATTTTAGACCGGGCTATGGATTTTAAATAAATACCAGTCATACAAAACCAAATGTTTCGGTTCAATCGAGGACGATTGAACCAGCTAAACGGTTACGGCTGCGTTGTCTGTTTCGTTTTAATCGGCAACGATTGATAATCTAAGCAGCTTTGCTATAATATTCCACCATCTTTTCGTGGTGAGCTGTTACCTTTTCTCTCAATCCACCCGCCACCCACGACAGTATCGTTATCATAGAAGACGACCGCCTGTCCAGGCGTGATGGCCCTTTGCGGGTCTTTGAACACGACGCGCACCTTGTCTGATTCGTAGGGATATACGACAGCAGGCGATGGAACGTGACTATACCGAATCTTTGCCTGTACCTCCAATGGCGACTGCAACGTATCGAAAGAAATCCAGTTTAGTGTGGATGCCACCAATTCGCTTTCCATGAGTTCTTCATCTGTGCCGATTACCACGGTATTTTCCTGTGGGTTTATGTCGACCACATATCGTGGTGAACCCAACGCTATGCCAAGTCCCTTCCTCTGTCCAATAGTAAAGAAGGGCGCCCCGGGGTGGCTGCCTAAAATGTTTCCGTGAGTATCTTTTAAAGTTCCCGGCGTTATACGGTCACCGAACCTTTCGTATAAAAGAGAGTGATAGTTGTTATCCAGGACAAAGCAAATATCCTGGCTTTCCGGTTTGTCTTTGGTTTTCAGGTTCAGGTCTTTGGCGATCTGTCGCACGGACTCTTTCGTTACCGTACCTAAAGGGAAAAGGGTTCTGGAGAGTTGTTCCTGATTCAATGAGAACAATACGTATGATTGGTCTTTCCTTGTATCAACGCCCTTTTTGAGGAGATACCTGTCCTGTAGTTTTTCTACCCTTGCGTAATGTCCTGTGGCAATATATTCAGCATTGAGCATCCTGGCAAAATCCAGCAATTTCCCGAATTTCAATTCCTGATTGCATACAATGCAGGGATTGGGCGTCCTGCCATTGAGGTATTCAGTGCAAAAGGCGTCAATGATGCGGTCAAAGGCTTCCTTAAAATTTAAGATGTGGAACTGGATGCCGAGTTGGTCTGTCACGCTGCGGGCGTCGTTCGCGTCTTCCAGGCTGCAGCATACCTTCGTCCTGGTTATCGTATCGAGCTTATCGATACCAAGACGCATGAATAAACCGATAACCTCATAACCCTGTTCGACGAGAAGGCGCGCGGCAACACTGCTGTCAACGCCGCCGCTCATGGCGATAACGACTTTTGTTTTCATTGAATTAATCGGTACGCAGATTTTCGCAGATAAACGCAGATATAATTTTATTTAAATCATCTGTATAACAAATTTATAAAACCTTGCTTTTTTCGCAAAGTTAATGTAACACTTTGAGATAATTAGCCACTAAGGGATTGACAATAAATAACATGAACAACTTCGTGTTGTTGTGCCATCAGGGCTAAAGCCCCGGTATAGCGTGTACCCACTAACCCCAGCCTTAAGGCTGGGGTTAGTGACGGTCTTATCTGAATCCTGTCCTCGACCCGGATCGGGGATGGGCTTTAGCCCTGACAGTGCCTGATCTTCAAAGT